>CAZQPN010000486.1:0-2871 GCA_964595215.1 uncultured Rubrivivax sp.
GCGGCCGGCGCGCGGCGCAGCGGCCGACGGCGCACCCGGCCCGGCGCCGGCGGCGGCGCCCTGTGCCGGCAGCGAGGAGCCGCCCCGGTGCGGCTGGTTCGAGTCGAGCCACGAGCTGACGCACGGCCTGCAGGTCACCGAGCACGTGCAGCCCGAGGCGGTGGCGCAGCTGGTGCCGCTGCGCTGGTGGCTGGCCTGGGAGCTCGATGCCGCGGCGCCACCCGCCCCGTCCATCCGCTGAAGACGCGTTCCATCCGGCCGTGCCGGCGGCCCGTCGCAGGTCCATGGCGGCGCGGCGCGGCGCTGCCTACAGTGCAGCCATCGACACACCGTCTCAGCCGCACCGGAGCCCGCCATGTTCACCGCCACCCCCTCCCGCTACGCCGCCTTCGCCCTCGCCGTCAGCGTCGCGCTGGCCATGCTCGCAGCCGTCGGCGCGCTGGCCGACCGACAGGTCGCCAGTGCCCAGTTCGCGGCCGCGGCGACGCCGGCCGCGAAGGCCCCGAAGGCCTGAGCGCGCGCGCCGCCGACATCCCGGACACTCCTGTTGAGCGCCCGCGGGTTCGCGCCCCGGGCGCTTCTTTTTCGTGCGTCGCCGGCATTCGTCCGGCCCCCGCCACCCCGCCGTTGCTACAGTCTGGCCATGCCGCTCGAATCCGCCGACCGTCCCCTGCCCGCAGATCGTCGACACAGAACCACCGCCCCCGGGCGACGCCACGCCCTCGCCCTGCTGGCCGCGACGCTCGGCGGCTCGCTCGGCCTGACGGCCTGTGGCGGCGGCGTGGACGCCCGCGAGGCGCGGGTGCGCCTGATCAACGCGAGCATCGACTATGGCGCGCTCGATCTCGTGATCGACGACAAGCTCGTGCGGCGCGACGTCGCCTACGGCGCATCGGCCGACTACGCCGGCGTCGACACCAGCGACACCGCGACGCGCGTCTCGCGTGCCGGCTCGCCGGCGGCGCTGGTGAGCCTGCGACCCGCACTGGCCGACGGCGATCGCTACTCGATCGTCGCCTTCGGCAGCGAAGCCGCGCTGCGCGCCGCGGTGCTGGACGACAACGTGTCCGAGCCGGCAAGCGGCAAGGCCCGGCTGCGCGTGCTCAACGGCGCGCCGGACGCCGGCACGATCGACGTCTACCTGACCGCCCCCGGTGTCGACCTGGCCGACGCCGAGCCACTGCATGCGGGCGCCGCGGTCGGCACGCCGACCGACTTCTCGACCGTCGACGCCGCCACCTGGCGCCTGCGCGTGACCGCGGCGGGCGACAAGGCCGACCTGCGGCTGGACCTGGCCGCCGTCGCCCTCGCCGGGCGCCAGATCGCCACGCTCGTGATCACGCCGGGCAGCGGTGGCGTGCTCGTCAACGCGCTTGTGCTGACGCAGGGCGGCGCGGTGCTGGCGCTGACCGGCGCGCAAGCGCGTGTGCGGGTCGTCGCCGGCGTCACCAACAGCGGCAACGTGACAGCCGCGGTCGGCGGCGTGGCGTTGATGAACGGCATCGGCGCGCCGGCCATCGGTGCCTATCGGCTCGTGCCGGCCGGGCCGGCGGCCGTGACGATGACGGTCGACGGCGTCCCGGTGACGGTGCCGGCGGCGGACCTCGCCGCCGGCGCCGATCTGACGCTGCTGGTCCGCGGCAGCGCCGCTGCGCCGGTGGCGCACTGGATCGCCGACGACAACCGGCTGCCGGCCGTCACCGGCCGCGTCAAGCTGCGGCTGCTCAACGGCGTGGCGGCCCTGGCCGCCCCGCTGGCGCTGACGCTGGACTTCACGCCGCTGGCCGACGGCGTGGCCTCCGGCAGCGCGTCGGCCCCCGCGCTGGCCAGTGCCTCGACCCAGGCGCGCCTGTCGGTGACTGCCGCCGGCGTCGGCGCACCGCTGTTCGATGCCGTCGACCAGCTGCTGGTGGCCGACCGGGTGTACACCCTGTTCGTGCTCGGCGCGGCGGCTGCGCCGACCGGCATCCTCTATCCCGACCGCGACCGCTGACACGGTCGCACCCTTCTCCCAGCCACGGGACCGCGACGATGAAAGCGATCTGGAACGGCGTCACCATCGCCGACAGCGACGACACGGTGATCGTCGAAGGCAACCACTACTTCCCCGAAGCCAGCCTGAAGCGCGAGTACGTGACCTTCAGCAACCACCGCACTGGCTGCGCCTGGAAGGGGCAGGCGCACTATCACAGCCTGCTCGTCAACGGCGAGATGAACCCGGACGCCGTCTGGTACTACCCCGAGCCGACCGACGCCGCGCGCGAGATCAAGGGGCGCGTCGCGTTCGGCAAGGGCGTGCAGATCGTCGACTGACCGGCGCGTCGCCCGCCGGGCGCCGGTGATCGCTCAGGCCAGCGCACCGCGCCGGAAGTCCTCCACCGCCTGGAAGATCTCCTCGTTGCTGTTCATCACGAACGGCCCGTACTGCGCGATCGGCTCGTTCAGCGGCCGGCCGGCGACGAGGATGGCGCGCGCACCCTCCGCACCGGCGACGATGGTGACGCCGTCGGCCTCGTCCCGGTTCGCCAGGATCGCCATGCGCTGCACCGGCACCGAGGTGCCGGCGATGTCGAGCGACCCGCGATAGACGTAGACGAAGGCGTTGTGGCTCGCCGGCAGCGGCTGTGCCAGGCGCGTGCCGGGCGCCAGATGGAGGTCGAGGAACACCGGCTCGGTGACCTCGCGCTGCATTGCACCGGCCACGCCCAGCGCCTGCCCCGCGATCACGCGCACGCGCAGCCCCGGCGCCTCGGCCTCGGGGACCTCGCCGGCCGGGATGTCGCGGTACCAGGGCGCGCGCATCTTGGACGCCGCGGGCAGGTTCAGCCAGAGCTGGAAGCCCTCCATTGCGCCCTCGGCCTGCTCCGGCAT
>CAZQPN010000487.1:0-2858 GCA_964595215.1 uncultured Rubrivivax sp.
GGCCGCCGCGCCGGCCGCCGCCGCGCCGCCCGCGACTCCAGCCGCGACCGCCAGGGCGGCCAGCGCGCCGCGCCGCATCCGGCAGCGGCTCATGGCAGCTCGACTGCCTGACGCAGGCGGTGCATGCGGCCGCCCTGGCGCAGCTCGAGCACCAGCTCCCAGCTGCCGCGCATGTGGAACATCAGGCCCTCGACATGCCACGCCCCGGGCCCGGTGGCCGCGATCGACGGCCGGTAGTTCATGCCGTGCCGGTGCGCCGGCATCGTCGCGTCGACGCGCACGAGCTCGGCCGTCACGGGGCAGGCTCGCACCTGGAGCGCGAAGTGGGTGCCGACCATGATGACCGGCACATCGGCGAGGCGCCAGGTGGCCTGCACATCGCCATCGGACAGCACCGGGCCGGCATCGGACGGCAGCGGGCAGGCAACGACCGGTCGCAGGACGAGGGCCGCGACCAGCGCCACGGCCGGCCCGCCGAGCCGCGCGGCGCCACGCGCCGGGCGGCGGCCGACGCGCCGCATCACGGCTGACGCAGGCGGTCGCGCAGGGCGCCGAACAGCCGTTCCCCGTTCTTCCAGGCGATCTGCTCGGCCACCGGCGGCGGCAGATCGCCCAGCCAAGCGCGCGAGAACGCCGCGTGCGGCACGACGTAGTGCCAGCGCTCCGGCGTGAACGTGTCGGTCCCGACCATGAAGCGGTCCGGGAACTCGAGCAGCAGCGCGCGCCACTCCGGGTCGAGACGGCCGCCGCTGGCGTGGTCGCTGCGGAAGGCCAGGTCGCACCACAGCCGCGGGTGGCGCCTGAGCATCTCGCGCACGCGCTCCGGCCGGTCGAAGCCCGCGTGCGCCCACAGGATGCGGGCCTGCGGATCCTGCGCGAACTGGCGTTCGATCGCCTCGGCGTCCGAGTGCGAATGCAGCACCAGCCCGTGCTCGCGCGCGAGCTCGACGACGCGCCGCATCACCGGCAGATCGGCGTCGGCGCCGTAGACGTGGTACTCGCCGATGGCGACGTAGCGATGGCGCGCCAGCCGCGCCTCCAGGTGGGCCACGACGCTGTCGTCGTGCAGCCAGGTGCCGATCTCGCCGCGCGAACGGTAGGGGCGCAGCGACGGCAGCACGAGGTCGGGCGCGGCGGTGTAGAGCTTCAGCGTGCCCTCGTCGCTGCTGCTCGACACCAGCGCATGCTTGAGCCCCGCCTCACGCAACAGCGCCACCGCCGCCTCGGGCGGCAGCTGCTCCCAGGCATCGTGGCTGTAGTGCAGGTGGGCGTCGAACAGCGGCAGGCGACCGGCGTCGGCCGCCGCCAGCCCGGCGACGCCCAGGCAGCACGCGGCGACGGCGAGTCGCCGCGCCAGGGCCGCCAGGCGCGAGGTCGGCCACGGCGCAGGCCAGCCACCCGGTGGCGCCTCGATGAGGGCCCGGGCCGGCCTCTCGGCCGGCGCCGCCTTGCGGGCCTGGTGACCGCGGGCCTTCGCAGACGGCCGATCCGTCGTTCGCGCTGTGTGTGTCATGCGTGTCCTGTCGCCGGGTGACCGGGCTGCGGAAGCCGCGTCAGCAGGCGCAGGCCGAGGCTCTTCACCGACCTGCACCATAGCGGGCGATGTCACGGCCGGCGAGCGCCGCGCACAAGCCCGAGGAGATGGCGAGGGGATCGCGCGGGCCTCGCGCCGGGGCACCTCCTGCGAGCGACGATTTCATCACGCCGCGGCCGGGATGGGCGCCCTTGCCACCGAGATCGAAGCGGCGCACACTGGATTTGTCGGGCCACTTGACAGTGCCGCCCGGCGCAGACCCCCGAACCCCGAAAGGAAGCCCTGATGAACTTGACGATCAGCGGACACCATCTCGATGTGACACCGTCATTGAGAGAGTATGTACTCACTAAGTTGGATCGCGTGATGCGTCACTTCGACCAGGTCGTCGACGTCAACGTGCTGCTGACCGTGGAGAAGCTGAAGGAGAAGGAGCGCCGACAGAAGGCCGAGGTGACGCTTCACGTCAAGGGCCGGGACATCTTCGTCGAGCAGTCGCACGAGGACATGTATGCCGCCATCGACCAGCTGATGGACAAGCTCGATCGGCAGGTCATGCGCCACAAGGACCGCGTGCAGGAGCACCACCACGACTCGCCCAAGCGGAACGCGGGGGCGGAGGCGCCCTGAGCGAGGCCACCCCGGCCAGCGGCCTGCGGGCCGCTGTTTTTTGCATCGTGGGAGCGGGTGTGGTGTGCCTGCCGCGTTCGGGCGTCCACCCCCTCGCTCTTGTGGTGCAGCGCACACATCGGCCGGGCACGCTTCCTATAATTTCACTCCTTGTCACAGAACCCGCCTTGCCCCGGCCCCGGCTGCGGCGACCCGGCGAGGCGTCCCGGCTGTCATGAAATCCACCCACTGCACGCCGCCCACCCGGCGCCCGACGCCCGACGCCTCGGGACCGCCCTCCTGGACACTGGTTCACCCGGCGGTCGCAGGTTGGCGTGCGGGACTGAGCCGATGAACCGACTGTCTGCCATCCTCCCGGAAGCCAACGTCGACGTCGACGTCGACGCGTCGAGCAAGAAGCGCGTGTTCGAGCACGCGGGGCTGCTGTTCGAGAACCAGCACCAGATCGCGCGCGGCATCGTCACCGACAACCTGTTCGCGCGCGAGCGCCTGGGATCGACCGGGCTCGGGCACGGCGTGGCGATCCCGCACGGCCGCATCAAGGGGCTGAAGAATCCGCTGGCCGCCGTGCTGCGCGTGCAGCAGCCGATCCCGTTCGACGCCCCGGACGACGAGCCGGTGACGATGCTGATCTTTCTCCTCGTGCCCGAGGCGGCGACCCAGCGCCACCTCGAGATCCTGTCCGAGATCGCCG
>CAZQPN010000488.1:0-2854 GCA_964595215.1 uncultured Rubrivivax sp.
CGAATTTCGAGAACCAGATCATCCGGCTGCCGTTGAGCAGCGCCCCGTGCGAGGCGACGAACAGCCCGTGCACGTGGAAGATCGGCAGCGCGTGGACCAGCACGTCGCCGCCCTCGCCGCTGACCGGGTCGGGTGCGCGCCAGTCCCAGTAGTCCTTCAGCACGCGTGCGTTGCTCAGCAGGTTGCCGTGCGTGAGCATCGCGCCCTTGCTGCGCCCGGTGGTGCCGCTGGTGTAGAGGATGGCGGCCAGGTCGTCCCCGCGCCGCGCCGCCGGCGCGTGGGTGTCGGCGTGGAAGGCCGCGCGCTCCAGCAGCGTGCCGCTGCGGTCGTCGCCGAGCGTGAACACGTGGCGCGTGCCGGCGCCGAAGGCGATCTTGCTGAGCGCACCGAAGCGCGCTGGCGCGCACACCAGCACCGCCGGCTCGGCGTTGCCGAGGAAGTACTCGATCTCGGCCGGCTGGTAGGCGCTGTTGAGCGGCAGGAAGACGTGCCCGGCGCGCAGCACGGCCAGGTAGAGCACGAGCGCTTCGACGCTCTTGTCGACCTGCACCGCGACGCGGCTGGCCGGCGGCAGCGACAGACTGTCGAGCAGGTTGGCCATCATCGCGCTGGCGCGCTCCAGGTCGCGCCAGCTGTAGCGCAGCGGGGCACCCGGGCCGTCGGCGGTCTCGATGGCGGTGCGGTCCAGGTCGGCCGGGAAGGCCTGGCGCAGGGCGGTGAAGAGGTTCATGAGGAGAGAAGGGAGGCAGGGGCGTCACAGCAGGGACTGGACGGCGGCCGACCGCGCCACCTCGTCCTGCTTGAACTGCGTGTGGTGGATCTCGATCCGGTCCAGATCGTAGAGGTAGTTGACCATCAGCCCGAAGGACTGGCGCAGGCCCTTGGGCGACAGGTCCGCGCCCGAATTGACGCGCTCCAGCCGGGCACCGTTGTCGAGGTGGAAGCGCGCCACCGGGTCGCCGCCGCGCAGCGGCGACTGCAGCGCCAGGTAGGTGGCGGCGAGCCGGCGCAGCGCCAGGCGGGCGTCGTCGTCCAATGCCGCCCAGCCGGCCGGGGTCTGCAGCGCTGCCCAGCCGCCGGGCGCGGTCAGGCGCTCGACGTCGGCGCGCAGCCGCGCGGCGCGGCCGCGCTTGAGCCTGGGCAGGGCGTCGAAGTCAGGCCCGCTCTGCAGCCAGGTGGCCAGCCCGGGGATCGGCGACAGCGTGCAGAAGCGCCGCAGCCGGGGCAGCTGCTGCTGCAGCTCGATGGCCACGCGCTTGATCAGGAAGTTGCCGAGCGACACGCCACGCAGCCCCGGCTCGCAGTTGCTGATGCTGTAGAAGGTGGCAACGCGGAAGTCGCCCGGCGTCAGCGGCGCGGCGCGCTTGTCGATCAGCGGGCCGATGGCGTCGGGCATCGCCGGGCCCAGGGCCACCTCGACGAAGATCAGCGGCTCGCCGGGCAGTTGGGGGTGGAAGAACGCGAAGCAGCGCCGGTCGCGCTGCAGGCGGCGGCGCAGGTCGTCCCAGCCCTCGATCGCGTGCACCGCCTCGTGCTCGATCAGCTTCTCGAGCAGCCGCGCCGGGGCGTCCCAGTCGACCTGGCGCATTTCGAGGAAGCCTGGGTTGAACCAGGAGTTCAGCAGGTGCTGGAGGTCGGTCTCGAGCGCGGCCCAGCCGGGATGGGCGCGCAGGCCGTCGAGCAGCGTGCGCCGCATGCGCACGATGGCCGCGGTGCCGCCCGGCGAGCGGTTGAGCCGTCGCAGCAGTTCCTGGCGCGGCGGCTCTGCGGCGGCCGTCAGCGCCGACAGGCGCTCGGCGTCGGGCCGCTCGGCGTAGGCCTGTGCGGTGCGCAGCACCGCACCGGGCTCGGGATTGAGCGCGCGTGACAGGTAGTCGAAGAAGCCGCCGAGCGTCGCGCGGTCGGCGGCGTTGAGCCGCGCCACGAGGCCGGCGGCCAGGCGCAGGCCGCCGACATCGCCGCGGGCCGACAGCAGGCGCTGGCTGTCCTGGCACAGGCGTCGCAGTTCGACGGCCGGGCCGTCGCGCCGTCTCTCGAGCATGGGTGGTTCTTCGATGGTCAGGGCAGGCGGACCGACGCGGTGGATCGACGGCACCCAGTCCATGACTGTACGGAGTGCAATGGCCGACGGCGGCCCGGTTTTTCCCGGGCCGCACCCGGGCATGACTGTCCGGAAACCGGTCGCCGCGGCCCTACACTGAAGGCATGAGCATGGTCCGTGCCGTCGATGGCCCGCTGGACGCTGAACGCGTGCTGGCGCTGGCCGCGCGCAGCATGTTCGACGCCTTCTCGCGCAGCGCGATGGGCACGCTGTTGGTCGACCGTGAGCACCGCATCGTCTGGATCAGCGAGGGCTACAAGCAGTTCCTGCCCGCGCTCGGCCATGTCGAGGACGACTTCGTCGGCCGCCGTGTCGAGGAAGTCGTGCCAAACACGCTGATGGCGCAGGTGGTCGACAGTGGCCAGCCGATCCTGATCGACCTGCTGACGAACAAGGCCGGCACCTTCGTCGTCAGCCGGCTGCCGCTGCGCGACGAGCGCGGCGAGGTCATCGGCGCCTTCGGCATGGTGCTGCTCGACCACCCGGAGTCGACGATGCAGCCGCTGATCGCCAAGTTCGGCCGTCTTCAGCGCGCGCTCGATGCCGCCCACGCGCAGCTGGCCGCGGCGCGCCGGCCGCGCTACACGATCGCCAGCTTCATCGGCAGCAGCCCGGCGGCGATGGAGGTCAAGCGCCAGGCGCGCCGCGTGGCCAGCACCGACGCCACCGTGCTGCTGCTCGGCGAGACCGGCACCGGCAAGGAAGTGCTGGCGCAGGCCATCCACGCCGGTGGCGCGCGTGCCGCCGGCCCCT
>CAZQPN010000489.1:0-2847 GCA_964595215.1 uncultured Rubrivivax sp.
CGGCACCGGCGGCTGGCAGCTGTCGGCGCTCAAGTGGTGCGCGCGCGTCGCCACTAAGCCCATCATCGCTGACGGTGGCATCCGCCACCATGGCGACATCGCCAAGAGCGTGCGCTTCGGCGCGGCGATGGTGATGATCGGCTCGCTCTTCGCCGGTCACGAGGAGAGCCCGGGCGCGACGGTCGAGGTCGACGGCCGGCGCTACAAGGAGTACTACGGCTCTGCCAGCGACTTCAACAAGGGCGAATACAAGCACGTGGAGGGCAAGCGCATCCTCGAGCCGATCAAGGGCCGCCTGGCGGAGACGCTGCGCGAGATGCGCGAGGACCTTCAGAGCTCGATCAGCTATGCCGGCGGCCGCGTGCTGGCCGACCTGAAGAAGGTCAACTACGTGATCCTCGGCGGCGAGAACGCCGGCGAGCACCTGTTCATGTGAGCGTCCGGCGAGGAGCGATGTCGCCGGCGGCCTGACGGAGGTCCCCGTCAGTGCACCGCGCGGCCCTCGCGATCGCGTGGCAGTGGTCGCTCCGGCGGCGCGGTGCGCAGGCCGAGCGGCGAGACCGTCGGCCCTGCCACCGCGCACACGCCGCGGTCCACATGCGACAGGGCCGCGGCCAACTGGCCCTCGGCCGGGTCGCCGAGCGCGCGCTCGAGATCGTCGGCAGCGCCGCAGGTCGGCGCCAGGCCGTCGTAGTAGCCGCCCTCGCCGCGCGCGTTTCGCGACTCGAAGTTCACCGCGCTGTAGGTCGTGCCGCAGCCGTCGTCGCGGGGCAGGAAGCCGACCGGCTTGCCGCAGGTCGTGTCGCCGACGAGCACGACGTCGACGAAGGGGCGCAGGCCGCTGGCGACCTGCTCGCTGGCCGAGCAGGTCCTGGGCCCCGACAGGACGTAGACACGCGACAACGCGAGCGCTGCAGACGGATCGGCAAAACGGAAGGTCTGGTCGTAGTCCGGCGCGCGCTGTGCGTTGTAGAGCAGGTCGACGTAGGTCTGGCCGGCGGTCCGGCCGGCGTTCACGTACGACGCGAGATTGCGCCCGACCGCGACCTGGCCGCCGCCGTTGTAGCGCAGGTCGATCACGGCCTCGCTGACGCCCTCGGCACGGAAGCGCTCGAACGCGGTCGCCAACGGACCGTCGGCCTGGCTGACCATGTCCTTGACCATCACGTAGCCGACCCGGCGCCCGCCGGCCGTGGTCACCACGGCCGTGGTGGGTACCGGCGTCAGGTCGTAGATGCCGGCCGTGAGCGTGACGCTGCGGTCCCCGGCCGTACCGCGCACGACGAGCGCCAGACGCTCGCCGGCCGCCTGCGGCACGAGGACGTCGAAGTCGTTGGCGGCGATCAGCTCGGACGCAGGCCGGCCGTTGACGGACACGATCTGTTCGCCGCGGCGCAGCCCCTGTGCGGCGGCATCCGAGCGCGGCTCGAGATGGCGGATGCGCAGCGGCAGGTCGGGCCGGCCCTCGACCTCGATGCCGGCGACGAACAGTCCGTAGCCGAGCGTGCGACCGGCACCGAAGAAGCGCTCGAAGCTCTCCGTGCTCTGGCTGTAGCTGAAGCGGTCGGCCGGCACCTGCGCGTCGCCGCCGTACAGCAGGGCCTGGAAATAGTCGTCGACGGTGGCGAAGGGGGCCGGGTCGGGCGACGGACTGACGGCGCTCCACAGGTACCACTGGCGCATGTAGTCGCGCAGCCAATCCTTGCGGTCGGGCACCGAGCAGGTCAGCGGCGCGGCGACCGGGTCACCCCCTCCGCCACCGCCGCCGCAGGCGGCGAGCAGCAAGGCGGCGCAGGTCATGGCAAGGCTCGGTCGAGGGCGCATGCGAGGGCTCCGGCCGCTCGGGGCGGCTCCTACAATTCCAGGTCAACTCCCGTCGCGCCCGGGCGGTTGACAGGCCGTTCCCCAGGCGCCGACCCGCATCATGACCGAACTCGCGAAGTCCTTCGAACCTGCCGCCATCGAGGCCCGCTGGGCGCCACTGTGGGAGGCTGCCGGCATCTACGCGCCGACGCTGGACCCGGCGCGGCCGTCGTTCTGCATCCAGCTGCCGCCGCCCAACGTCACCGGCACGCTGCACATGGGGCACGCGTTCAACCAGACCATCATGGACTCGCTGACGCGCTACCACCGCATGCGCGGGTTCAACACACTGTGGGTGCCGGGCACCGACCACGCCGGCATCGCCACCCAGATCGTCGTCGAGCGCCAGCTGCAGGAACAAGGCACGAGCCGCCACGATCTCGGCCGCCAGGCTTTCGTCGAACGCGTGTGGGACTGGAAGCGCAGCTCGGGCGCGACGATCACGCAGCAGATGCGGCGCATGGGCGACAGCGTGAGCTGGAGCCACGAGTACTTCACGATGGACGACAGGCTCTCGCGCGTCGTCACCGAGACCTTCGTGCGCCTGTACGAGGAGGGCCTGATCTACCGCGGCAAGCGGCTCGTCAGCTGGGACCCGGCGCTGAAGTCGGCGGTGTCCGACCTCGAGGTGGAGAGCGCCGAGGAGGACGGCTTCCTCTGGCACATCGCCTACCCGCTGAGCGACGGCAGCGGCCGGGTCGTCGTCGCGACGACGCGGCCGGAGACCATGCTCGGCGACGTCGCCGTGATGGTGCATCCCGAGGACGAGCGCTATGCGCACCTCGTCGGCAAGTCGGTGACGCTGCCGCTGGTCGGGCGCGAGATCCCGGTCATCGCCGACGGCTACGTCGACCGCGAATTCGGCACCGGCGTCGTCAAGGTGACGCCGGCGCACGACGCCAACGACTACGCCGTCGGCCAGCGCCACGGCCTGCCGGCGATCGGCGTGCTGGCGCTCGACGCCACGGTCAACGACGAGGCGCC
>CAZQPN010000490.1:0-2843 GCA_964595215.1 uncultured Rubrivivax sp.
GCGAGCAGCTGTCGGTGCGCGAGCACATGAGCATCGTGCTGCGCCGGCTGCAGGGGCGCCGCTTCGTCGAGTTCCACGATCTGTTCGATCCCGGCCGCGGCGTGCCGGTGCTGGTCGTGACCTTCATCGCGATGCTCGAGCTGTCACGCGAGCACCTGCTCGAGGTCACGCAGGCCGAGGCCTTTGCGCCGATCTACGTCCGGCTGGCCTACGAGCCGAGCTGAGGCCCGGACCGGCGCGCAGAGGCGCAGGGTCAGATGACGCTGTCCTCGCGCAGCGGCCGCCCGGCCGCGACCCGCCCCGGGTCGAGCGCGTCCAACGCCGGTGCGTCGCTGGCGCCGCCGGCGATGCGCGCGGCCAGCGCGCTGCCCACCGCCGGCGCCTGCTGCATGCCGTGGCCGGAGAAGCCGCAGGCGGTCCAGGCGTTGCGCCACTGCGGCAGCGCCCCGGCCAAGCCGTTGTGGTCGAGCATGTTCATCTCGTAGTAGCCGGCCCAGGCCGAGCGCACGCGCAGCGCCTCGAAAGCCGGCACGCGCGCCGCCAGCGCAGGCCAGATCACCTCGTCGAACAGGCCGTGGTCGACCACCTCCAGCGGCGGCTCGTCCGGGTCGCCCGGCCAAGGCTCGCGCGGCGGCGCGCCGGTCAGGAAGCCGCGGCCCTCGGGGCGGAACCAGACCCCGGTCGGGTCGACCACGAGCGGGCAGCCGGGCAGCGCCGCCGGCGCCTCGACGAAGAAGACGTCGCGCTTCTTCGGCGACACCGGCAGCGCCACCCCGAGCCGTGCGGCCAGCGGCGCCGTCCAGGCGCCCGCGGCGAGCACGACGGCATCGGCGGCGAAGACCTCGCCCGCCGCGGTGCGCACGGCGACGATCCGGTCGCCGGCGGTGTCGAAGGCGGTGGCGTCGGCGGCGAGCCAGCGTGCACCACAGGCCATCGCCTTGCGCCGGAAGGCCTGGTGCAGCGCCGGGCCGTCGAACCAGCCTTCGCCGCGCAGGCCGAGTGCGCCCAGCGCCAGGCCGTCGGTCGCGAGCCACGGGAAGAGCGCGCGCAGCGCGGCTGGCTCGAGCAGCGCGACCTCGGCACCGGCTGCCTGCTGCAGCGCATGCCTGGCACGCAGCCCCTGCGCACCGGCGGCGGTGGCCAGGAACAGGTAGCCGGGCTCGACCAGGCCGATCGACGGCCGCGCGCCGCCCAGCGCCAGTTCGTCGCCGACGCGGCGCAGGAAGTCCACGCTCCAGCGCGACAACGCGATATTGACCGGCTGCGAGAACTGCTGCCGGATCGAGCTGGCCGACAGCGCGCTCGATGCGCGCGTGTAGCGCGGGTCGCGCTCGAGCAGCGTGACCGCCGCGCCGTGGTCGCGCGCCAGGAAGCAGGCAGTGGCCGCGCCCATCACACCGCCGCCGACGATGACTACACTGAGTGCCATGGTGAGAGTCTATGCAGCGCCGCAGGTCCACGCGGCCCTGCCCTGGGACACGCTGGCCGGCGCGCTCGAGGCCGCGTTCATCGCCGGCGCGGCGGTGCCGCTGCGTCACGCGCACGGCCTGTCGGCCAGCGACACGCTGCTGCTGATGCCAGCCTGGGGCGGCCGCGCCATCGTCGTCAAGGTCGTCACCGTGATGCCGGCCGCGGCGGCCACGGTGCAGGCCAGCGTGCTGGTGCTCGACCGCGCCAGCGGCGAGCCCCTGGCGGTGCTGGACGGCGAGGCGTTGACGCTGCGCCGCACCGCCGCCACCTCGGCACTGGCAGCGCGCCACCTGGCGCGCCCCGACGCGTCCCGGCTGCTCGTCGTCGGCAGTGGGCGGCTGGCGCCGTGGATGGCGCGCGCACACGCGGCACTGCGGCCCGGCCTGGCGCGCATCGAGGTCTGGGGCAGGCGTGCGGCGGCCGCCGAGGCCGTCGCCGCCGAGCTCGCCGCCGAGGGCCTGCCGGCGGTCGCGGTGGCAGAACTGGAGGCGGCGGTGCACCAGGCCGACATCGTCTGCTGCGCGACCACCTCGACCGCACCGCTGGTGCACGGCGCCTGGCTCGCCCCGGGCACCCACCTCGACCTCGTAGGCGGCTTCCGGCCCGAGATGCGCGAGGCGGATGACGACGCCGTCGCCGGCGCCCGCATCGTCGTCGACACCTATGCCGGCGCGCTGGCCGAGGCGGGCGACCTGACCCAGCCGCTGGCCCGCGGCCGCATCGCGCGCGCGCAGGTGGGGGCCGATCTGGCCGAGCTGCTGCGCGGCGAGCGCCCGGGGCGATCGACGGCGGCCGAGGTGACGCTGTTCAAGTCGGTCGGCACCGCGCTGGAGGACCTGGCGGCGGCCGAGCTCGTGGTCTTCGGCGGCGGCCGCGGGTCGGCTACTTGACGAGCCGGTTCAGCCGCTCGGCGTCGAAGGTCTCCGTCGTGTGGGCGTCGGCCGGCACGCACTCCGGCGCCGGCAGCTCACGCGAGCGCGCGGCCAGTTTCTCGATCGCCGCCCACAGCAACGCGATCTGGTGCTCGTGGCCCGACGCGTTGTCGATCAGGCCCTTCATCGCCTGCGACACCGGGTCATCGCCCTGCGTCACGCCGTAGGCCGAAAAGCCCATCCTGGCGGCGGCGGCCTCGCGCTGCGCCTCGGTCTCGGCCTGCAGCACGCGTGCCGGATTGCCGACCGCGGTCGCCCCGGGCGGCACCGGCTTGACGACCACCGCGCCCGAGCCGATGCGCGCCCCGTCGCCGACCGTGAAGCCGCCCAGCACCTGCGAGTTGGCGCCGACGATGACGCCCTTGCCCAGTGTCGGATGGCGCTTCGCACCCTTGGCCAGCGAGGTGCCACCCAGTGTCACGCCCTGGTAGATGGTGCAAC
>CAZQPN010000491.1:0-2823 GCA_964595215.1 uncultured Rubrivivax sp.
GACCTGCTCAACCACCAGCTCGCCAGCAGCTGAACCGCATCCACCAAGGAGAACCCGATGAAAGCAATCGTCCTCGGCCTGACCGCCCTCGCCCTCGCCAGTACCGTCAGCGCCCAGACCAAGTGGGACCTCGCCAGCGGCTACAGCGCCAACACCTTCCAGACCAAGAACCTCGAGCAGTTCGCGGCCGACGTCAAGGCGGCCACCGGCGGCAAGCTCGAGATCACGGTCCACTCCGGCGCGTCGCTGTTCAAGCAGCCCGAGATCAAGCGCGCGATCCAGACCGGCCTGACGCCGGCGGGTGAATTCATCATCTCCGGCCTGGCCAACGAGAACCCGCTGTTCGGCGCCGACTCGATCCCCTTCCTGGCCACCAGCTACGCCGACGCCAGGCGCCTGTACGACGCCACGCGGCCGGTGCAGGAGAAGGTGCTGACCCGGCAGGGGATCAAGATGCTTTTCTCGGTGCCCTGGCCCGGCCAGTCGCTGTACTCGGTCACGCCGATCAGCAGCGCCGACGACTTCAAGGGCACCAAGATGCGCGCCTACAACCCGGCGACGACGAAGATCGCGCAGATGCTGGGCGCTTCGCCGGTGACGATCCAGCTGCCCGAGCTCGGCCAGGCGCTGGCCACCGGCGCGGCGAACAACTTCCTCACGTCCAGCGCCAGCGGCGCCGACGGCAAGCTCTACGAGCAGGTGAAGTACTTCTACCCGGTCAACGGCTGGCTGCCGCGCAACGTGACGGCGGTCAGCATCAAGGCCTTCGACGCGCTGGACAAGGCGACCCAGGACGCGGTGCTGAAGGCCGCCGCCGACGCCGAGGTGCGCGGCTGGAAGATGAGCGAGCAGGTCGACAACGACTCGATCGCGATCCTCAAGGCCAACGGCGTGACCATCGCGCAGCCGTCCGACAGCGTGAAGGCCGCGCTGCAGAAGATCGGCGAGACGATGACCGACGAGTGGCTGGCTTCGGCCGGCGCCGACGGCAAGGCCATCATCGACGCCTACCGCAAGAAGTAAGCCCAGGTCGGGCACCCCGCGGGGGACGCGGCCCGGCGGGTCGCGTCCCGGTCATCCGCCGCAACAGGAGCGACGCATGCTGCACCGACTGGCCTTCGGCTTCTACAAGGCCCTGCTCGTGGGGGCCGGGTTCGCGATGATCGGCGCCTTCACGGCGATCATGCTGAACATTCTGGCCCGCATCTTCGGCTGGAACATCCCGGGGCTGGACGGCTACGCCGGCTACGCGATCGCGGCGGCGCTGTTCCTGGCGCTGCCGTCGACCCTGCAGCACAACGAGCACATCCGTGCCACGCTGCTGCTCGACCACGTCAAGCCCGGCACGCGCAGCCGCATGGAGCTCGCGGCGCTCGCCATGGGGGTGGGCATCTCGGCCTACCTGGCCTGGTTCGCGGTGCGGCTGGTGTGGGTGTCGTACACGCTCGACGACGTCGCGGCGACGGGTGACGCGACGCCGATGTGGATCCCGCAGCTCAGCATGGCGCTGGGCTGCATCGGCTTTGCGCTGGCCTTCGCCCAGGCGCTCTGGTCGGCCGTGTCGGGTCGGCCGTTCTACGCGACGGCGGCCGAAGAGGCGTCGCACGCCGACTGACGCGCCGACGTCGGCATCGCCCGACGCACCTGCCAAACCGCCCCCGCCAGCGCCCCAACCGAGACCGCCATGGACGTCCTGCTCGCCACCGCACTGATCGTGCTGCTCTTCGTGGCCCTGGCTTCGGGCCTGTGGATCGGCCTCGCGCTGGCCGGGGTGGGCATGATCGCGATGAACTTCGCCACCAGCCGCCCGGTCGGCGACAGCATGGTGCTGACGATCTGGGGCCACAGCTCGAGCTGGACGCTGACCGCGCTGCCGCTGTTCCTGTGGATGGGCGAGATCCTGTTCCGCACCAAGCTCAGCGAGGACATGTTCCGCGGCCTGGCGCCATGGCTGAACCGTTTGCCGGGCCGGCTGCTGCATGTCAACGTCATCGGCAGCACCATCTTCGCCGCCGTGTCGGGCTCGTCGGCGGCGACCTGCGCCACCATCGGTCGCATCGCGCTGCCCGAGCTGCGCCAGCGCGGCTACCCCGAGTCGCTGGCGGTCGGCTCGCTGGCCGGCTCGGCGACGCTGGGGCTGCTGATCCCGCCGTCGATCATCATGATCGTCTACGGCGTCGCGGCCGACGTCTCGATCGCCAAGCTGTTCGTCGCCGGCATCGTGCCGGGCATCGTGCTGGCGGGCCTGTTCATGGGCTACATCGTCGTCTGGTCGCTGCTCAACCCGTCGAAGATCCCGGCCGCCGAACAGGGCATGGGCTTCGTCGCCAAGCTGTACGCGTCGCGCCACCTGATCCCGGTGGTGCTGCTGATCGGCGCCGTGATGGGCTCGATCTACACCGGCATCGCCACCGCGACCGAGGCGGCCGCGATCGGCGTGCTCGGCGCGCTCGTGCTGTCGGCGGTGGAGGGCAGCCTGAACTGGAAGACCTTCACCGGCGGCATCGGCGCTGCCTGCCGTGTCTACTGCATGATCGGGCTGATCCTGGCCGGCGCCGCCTTCCTCACGCTGGCGATGGGCTTCGTCGGCCTGCCGCGCCACCTGGCCGAGTTCATCACCGCGCAACAGCTCTCGCCGTTTGCGCTGGTGCTGGCGCTGACCGTGCTCTACCTGGTGCTCGGCTGCTTCCTGGACGGCATCTCGATGGTGGTGCTGACGATCGGCGTGCTGCTGCCCACGGTGCAGGCGGCGGGCTTCGACCTGATCTGGTTCGGCGTCTTCACGGTGCTGCTGGTCGAGCTGGCGCAGATCACGCCGCCGGT
>CAZQPN010000492.1:0-2813 GCA_964595215.1 uncultured Rubrivivax sp.
GCGCAGTTCGCCGGCAACCTGCGCCTCGAGCCGACGCTCGGCGTCGGCCTGACGACGACCAACAGCTACCGCAGCGGCGAGACAGGCGAGGACCGGTCCGAGGTCCTGCTCACCGTGTCGCCCGGCATCCGGCTGACCAGCCGGGCCGGCCGCATCCAGGGCTCGGTGGACTACGCGCTGTCCGGGGTGTTTCCGCTGCGGGAGATCGAGGAAAGCCGGCTGCAGAACCGCTTGTCCGCCGACGTGCGCGCCGAGGTGATCGAGAACCACCTGGACGTCAACTTCACCGGCAGCATCTCGCGCCAGCCGACGTCGGTGTTCGGCCGCCAGACGTCCGACCCGTCGCTGTCCGAGTTCAACCAGTCCGAGGTGCGCAATTTCAGCGTGCAGCCAGTGCTGCGCGGCGTGATCGGCGGCGTCGTCGCGCTGCAGGCCAGCGCCACGGCCAACTTCAGCGACACCTACACGAGCGGCTACGGCTCCGACGGCCAGAGCGCCGCCCTGACGCTGTCCTCGGCCAGCCCGGCCGTCTTCGGCTGGTCGCTCAGCGCCACCCGGCAGGTCACCGACTTCGAAGGCGGCCGCGAGACCACCGACGACCGCGTGATCGCCAGCGTCAGCGCGCGTCCCGACACCGACTGGCTGTTCACCGTCCGCGCCGGCAAGGAGCGCACCGACATCGCGTCGGTTGCGGCGCGCACCTACGACAACTGGGGCGCCGGCGTGCGCTGGACGCCCACCCCGCGCACCACGGTGTCGGTCGATGGCGACCGCCGCTTCTTCGGCAACTCGTACGCGCTGTCGGCACAGCACCGCATGCGCCGCACGGTGCTGTCGTACACCGGCTCGCGCGGCCTGGCCGGCGGCATCAGCCAGGGCGCCATCGCGGTCAGCGCCTACGACCTGTTCTTCGAGCTCTTCGCATCGCAGGAGCCCGACCCGGTGCTGCGCGACCAGCTGGTGCGCAGCTTCCTCGACCGCAACGGCATTCCGCCCGAGACCGTCGTCGGCGGCCTGGGCTTCCTGGCCGCCGCCGAGTCGGTGCAGGAGCGCCACCAGCTCAGCGTCGCCGTCAGCGCGCGCCGCACCACGGTCACGACGAGCCTGTTCGTCTCGCGCGCCGAGCGCGTCGACAAGCTGTCCGGCGGGGTCGACGACCTGATCCGCGGCGCCCTCAACCAGCAGGGCCTGACGGTCGCGCTGAGCCACCGCGTGACGCCGCGCGACAGCGTCAGCCTCAGCGCCACTGCCAGCCGCACGAACGCCAGCGGCGACGAGCCCGACTCGAGCCTCTACAGCCTGGCGGGGTCGTGGAGCACGCGCGTCAGCGAGCGGCTGGCGTTCTCGGTCGGCTTGCGCCACAGCAACTACAACCGCTCCGGCGGGGACGACTATGCCGAGACCGCCATCACCACCGCGCTCAACCTGAGCTTCTTCTAGGGCCATGTACGAAGACTTCTACGGGCTCAAGAGCAAGCCCTTCCAGCTCATCCCCGACCCGAAGTTCTACTTCGGCAGCAAGCAGCACAGCCGCGCCAAGGCCTACCTCGAATACGGCGTCTCGCGCAACGAGGGCTTCGTCGTCATCACCGGCGAGATCGGCGCCGGCAAGACCACCATCCTGCGCACGCTCATCGAAGGCCTGCACGGCAGCAACGTGGTCACCGGCCACCTGGTGACGACCCAGCTCGGCGCCGAGGACACGCTGCGCATGGTCGGCGCGGCCTTCGGCTTCAAGGTCAAGGACGTGCCCAAGAGCGAGCTGCTGATCACGCTCGAGGCCTTCCTGATCAGCCAGACCAGCCAGGGCAAGCGCTGCCTGCTGATCGTCGACGAGGCGCAGAACCTGAGCATGCGCGCGGTCGAGGAGCTGCGCATGCTGTCGAACTTCCAGTTCGGCAACCAGGCGCTGCTGCAGAGCTTCCTGATCGGACAGCCGGAGTTCCGCGAGATCCTGCAGCGCCCGGAGATGGAGCAGTTCCGCCAGCGCGTGGCGGCCACCTGCCACATCGGGCCGCTGGACCTGGCCGAGACCCAGGCCTACATCGAGCACCGCCTGAAGCAGGCCGGCGCCACCGACAAGCCCGTCTGGGGCGAGGGCGTGTTCGACGTCATATTCAAGGCCACGCAGGGCATCCCGCGCCGCATCAACTCGGTCTGCGACCGGGTGCTGCTGCTCGGCTTCCTGGGCAACCGCTTCGAGCTGACGGCCGACGACGTGCGCGAGGTCGTCAAGGAGCTCGAGCAGGAGAACGCGCTGCCCGGCCCGCGGCCGGCCGTGCGCGCCGCGTCCGGCTTCGCCGACAGCCAGCAGGGCGACCTCGGCTCGGCCGGGGCCCACGGCGTGCCGCTCGACGTCGACCTGACCCGGCTCAAGCTCGACCCGCCCACCGGCGACGCCGTGCAGCGCCAGCTCGCCCGCCTGTCGGCCGAGCAGCGGCTGGACCAGCTGCAGCGCCTGGAGCGCAGCCTGCTGCGGCTGGAGCGCATCAACGTGCAGACGCTGTCGCTGCTGCAGAAGCTGGTCGGCGCCGTCACCGTGCGGGCCGCCGAGTCGGCGCCGCCGGCCGCGGAGGATGCACGGCCGTCCGCGTCCGACGCCTCCACGCACCCGGCGCCCAAGCCGAAGAAATGACCGGCGGCCGGCGCCCGTGCCGGCCCCTGTCCGCGAACACCGTCCACCGCCATGCTCGCGCCCGCCCCCAAGCCCCAGACCGTGCTGTCGCCGCCGACATCGCCGCCGACATCGCCGCTGACGAACGCGCTGACGATCGACGTCGAGGACTACTTCCAGGTCTCGGCCTTCGAGCCCT
>CAZQPN010000493.1:0-2807 GCA_964595215.1 uncultured Rubrivivax sp.
TCTTGCCCAGCGGATGGTTGATCGCCGTCTTGCCGCCGACCGACGAGTCGACCTGCGCCAGCAAGGTGGTCGGCAGCTGCACGAAGGGCACGCCACGCATGTAGCAGGCGGCGGCGAAGCCGGTGATGTCGCCGACGACGCCGCCGCCGAGGGCGAACAGCACCGTCCGGCGGTCGGCGCCGGCGGCCAGCAGGTGGTCGAAGATGCGGTTCAGCGTCGGCCAGTCCTTGTGCGCCTCGCCGTCGGGCAGCACGACCTGGGTGACCTTCGGGTAGTGCGCGGCCAGCCGCTCGGCCACCGTCTCGGCGTACAGCGGTGCGACCGTGGTGTTGGAGACGATCACGGCCTGCGCCGCCTTCGGCAGGCCGGACCAGACGGCCGGGTCGGCCCACAGGCCGGCGTCGATGAGGATGTCGTATCGGGCGTGGCCGGTGTCGACGGAGACGGTCGGGTGCATGGACGCCGAGTGTACGAGCCGGCTGCGGGCCGACCGGCGGCCCGCCGTCGGCGGGCCCATGGCAGGTCAGCAGGTCAGCGGGTCAGCGCGCCGGCGCGTCGACCGGCGACGGCACGCGCGCCGGGTCGACGAAGCCCAGCACCTCGAGCTGCATCAGCACCATGTTGAGCAGCGCCGGCACCGACGGCCGCGGCGCCTCGACGACGAAGTGCGCGGTCTTGCGGTACAGCGGGTCGCGCTCGCGGAACAGCTCGCGCAGGCGGCGCAGCGGGTCGGCCACCTGCAGCAGCGGGCGGTGGGTGTCGCGGCGCAGGCGGCGGAAGAGTTCTTCCGGGTTGCTGCGCAGGTAGAACACCTGGCAGCGGCCGTGCAGCGCGTCGCGGTTGGCGCTGCGCAGCACGGCGCCGCCGCCGGTGGCCAGCACCTTGTCGCCGCCGGCCGTCAGCTCGTCGATGACCTGCTGCTCGACCTCGCGGAAGGACTCCTCGCCCGCGCGCTCGAAGTGCTCGCGGATGCTGCAGCCCAGGCGGCGCTCGATCTCGGCGTCGCTGTCGACGAAGTCCAGCCCCAGCTGCCGGGCAAGATGACGCCCGACCGTGGACTTGCCACAGCCGGGCATGCCGACGAGGGCGATGATCACCGCACGATCAGTTCGGGTTCGTGCAGAGCTGGTGGGTCGTGCCGCCGAAGGCCTTGGCGACCAGCGGGCTGTCCAGCACGCCGTAGGGGCTGTCAACGAAAGGCGGGGCGACGTCGACGTCGGTGAGCGCGTCCGCCGGCACCGGCAGGAAGGCCTGGTAGTTGGCCCGGCCCTCGGTCGCCGACACGCCGGACGCCGAGACGAGGATGTTGAACTCGACCCAGGTGCCCAGGTCCTGCGGGTACTCGATGCGCAGTACCACCTGGCCCTTGGCGTCGGTGCGGTTCGATCCACCCTCGAAGGAGATCGCCACATCGGCCTTGCGCGGCTCCAGCGCCGGGCGGCCGGGCGACAGGTTGAAGCTGCCGTTGGCATCCTCGTCCCAGCCGTCGGCATAGACCTCGTAGGTGTTGTTGCGGTTCAGGTCCTCGTTGTCGCAGGTGGCACGGGTGTTCTTGACCCAGACGTCCCCGACGACCTCGTAGAAGCCCTTCTGGAAGCGCAGCAGATCGATCGACGGCGAGATCTGGACGTCGGGCTTGGCGACCCCCGACGAGTCCACGACCTGCACCACGTAGCGCTTGACGTAGGTGAGGTCGGAGTCCCCGGTGCCGATCAGGTTGTTGGTGCCGATCGTCACCGACACCGGGTCGGCCACGACGGTCAGCGTCGTCTGCACCGCGTTCGGGCAGGTGCCGGCGGCGAAGTCGACGTAGTCCCAGCAGGCGCGCACGGTCACGCCGTCGGTCGGGCTGCCGCGCGTCCCCGGCACGTAGGCCGTCGTCGCGACGCCGTTGGCGTTGCTGTAGACGATGCTGGTGCCGGTGGTGAAGCTGCCACCGATCGAGTTCGGGTCGCCCGCGAGGTCGAAGCGCACGCGGATGTTGGCCACCGGCGCGTTCGAGCCGGTCAGGAACAGCGTGCGGATCTGCGACTGGTTGCTGGTCGTCGCGGTGTTCACCGGGACCACGCTCGGGTTGGCCGACACCGACGCCGACAGCACCGGCGTCACGGCCGGGTTGACCGGCGGGATGCTGCCGCCGCCGGCGGCCTGCACCAGCACCACGGTCTCGAGCTCGTCCCCGCCGGCCGCGGCGCGGATGGTCAGGTTGCCGGCGGCCGTGGGCGCGGTGTAGGCGTAGTCGAACTCGCCGTTCAGGCCGGTGGTGCCGACGGTCTCGACGCCGCCGGGGCCGGTGACGACGATCTCCGCGCCGGCCATCGCATTGGCGTTGGCGTCGACGAGGCGGTACTTGACCTCGCCCGAGGCACTGGGCTCGACCACGGCCGGCACCGGCGTGCCGGTGAGGTTGGCGCCGACGACCTGGAAGGTGCGCGTCGCGACGACGCCGTTGCCGGCACGCGCCGTCACCGTCACCGTCCGGTTGTTGCGGTTGTCGCCGATGCGCACCGTGGCGGTGAGCTGGCCGCTGGCGTCGGTCGCCGATCCGTTGACAGCGATCTCCGCGTCGCTGTCGACACTCAGCTGCACGTCGGCACCGGACACCGTCTGGTTGCTGGCGTTGGTGGCGACGGCGGTGGCCGTCAAGGTGGCACTGCCGGAGTTGCTGAGGGTGTTCGCGCTGAGTGTCAGCGACACCCGCGTGACGACCACCACCGGATCGGTCGTCCCGCCCCCGCCACCGGCGCAGGCGTTGCCCCCGAAGACATCCACACAGCTGTCGCTGCTGCCGCCGCCGCACGCGGCCA
>CAZQPN010000494.1:0-2801 GCA_964595215.1 uncultured Rubrivivax sp.
CGAGGTCGAGAGCGCCGACCGCCTGCCGGAGTACGTCGCGCGCGCCTTCCACACCGCGCTGCAGGGACGTCCCGGCCCGGTGGTGCTGGCGCTGCCCGAGGACATGCTGACGCGCACGACGGCGGCGCCGGTGCTGCCGCGCGCGAAGTCGGCCCAGGCCTGGCCGGCGCCGGGGGCGCTGCGTGACCTGCGCCGCCTGTTGCTGGAGGCTGAACGCCCATTGCTGGTAGTCGGCGGCCCCGGCTGGGACGCCGAGTCGGCCGCGGCGCTGCAGCGCTTCGCCGAGCAGTGGCAGCTGCCGGTGGGCTGCGCCTTCCGGTACCAGGATACCTTCGACAACCGCCACCGACAGTACGCCGGCGATGTCGGCATCGGCATCAATCCGAAGCTGGCGGCGCGCGTGCGCGACGCCGATCTGGTGATCGCACTCGGCGTCCGGCTCGGCGAGATGACGACCGGCGGCTACACCCTGCTGACGCCGCCGCGGCCGGCGCAGCGGCTGGTGCACATCCACCCGGGAGCCGAGGAACTCGGCCGCGTCTACGCGGCCGACCTGCTGCTGCAGGCCGGCGTCGGCGCTGCGGCGCGCGCGCTCGAGGCGCTGAGCGCGCCGCCCGAGCTGCCCTGGGGCGGCTGGACGGCTGCCGCCGCGGCCGACTACGCCGCCAACCACGACGCACCGGCCGTCGAGCCGCTGGACCTGGCGGTGGTGATGAAGACGGTGCAGCGCCTGGTGCCCGAGGACACGGTCTACACCAACGGCGCCGGCAACTTCAGCGGCTGGGTGCACCGCTACGTGCGCTACCACGGGCTGCAGCACCATGGCCGCACGCAACTGGCGCCGACATCGGGCGCGATGGGCTACGGCCTGCCGGCGGCGGTGGCCGCGGCGCTGTTGCAGCCCGGGCGGACGGTGATCAACGTCGCCGGCGACGGCGACTTCCTGATGACGGGGCAGGAGCTGGCCACCGCGACCGGCCACGGCGCCGGGCGGCTGATCTGCCTGCTGGTGGACAACGGCAGCTACGGCACCATCCGCATGCACCAGGAGCGCGACTTCCCGGGGCGCACCAGCGGCAGCGACCTGTTCAATCCGGACTTCGCGGCGCTGGCGCGCGCCTACGGCTGGAACGCCGAGCGGATCGAACGCACCGGCGACTTCGAGGCCGCCTTCCAGCGACTGCTGGCCGCCGGACGGCCGGCGCTGATGCACCTGAAGCTCGACACCGACGTCAGCACGACGCGCGCGACTCTGTCGGCCATCCGTGCGGCGTCGCTGGCGCGTCAGGCGCGGAACGACTGAAACGTCGCCGCAACAGGCTAAAGTGGGCCTCTGACCCACAGAACACTTCAGGAGGATCCCATGGGACTGCTCAGCTTCATCAAGGACGCGGGCGAGAAGCTCTTCGGCGGCGGCGAGGCCAAGGCGGCCGAGCAGGCCGTCAAGAAGACGCCGACGCCGGAGAACATCGCGGCGATGAGCGCCGCCGCGGGCAAGGCGATCGTCGACTACGTCAAGGCCAACGGCATCGACCCCTCGGGCCTGAACATCGCCTTCGACGCGCCCACGGCCACCGTGACGGTCGACGGCCAGGTGCCCGACCAGGCGACGAAGGAAAAGGTGATGCTGTGCTGCGGCAACGTCGCCGGCGTGGAAAAGGTCAACGACATGATGACGGTCAAGGCGCCGGCGCCGGAGGCCCAGTTCCACACCGTCGTCAGTGGTGACAACCTGTCCAAGATCGCCAAGAAGTTCTATGGCGACGCCAACAAGTACCCGGTGATCTTCGAGGCCAACAAGCCGATGCTGAAGCACCCGGACAAGATCTACCCGGGCCAGCTGCTGCGCATCCCGCCGCTCTGAGGCGCCTTGCCGTGACGACTGTCCCGTCGACCTGCGACCTGTGCGATGCCCGCAAGGGCGACACCGACGGCGCCTTCCGTGTGCTGCCGCCGGTGTTCCGCCATTTCGGGGGGCGCAAGGCCTTCGCCGGCCGCGTGCGCACGGTGCGCTGCTTCGAGGACAACACCTCGGTCAAGGCGCTGCTCGAGGGCCCGGGGCAGGGCGCGGTGCTGGTGGTCGATGGGGCCGGTTCGGTGCGCCGCGCACTGGTCGGCGGCAACATCGCCGCCGCCGCGGCGGCCAACGGGTGGGCCGGCGTCGTCGTGCACGGCGCCGTGCGCGACGTCGCCGAGCTCGCCGCCTGCGACGTCGGTCTGATCGCGCTGGCGACCATCCCGCTGCCGACCGAGCGCCGCGGGCCGGGCCAAGTCGACGTGCCGGTGCAGGTCGAGGGTGTCTGGGTGCGGCCGGGCGAATGGCTGGTGGCCGATGCCGATGGCGTCGTCGTCACGGACCGCGAACCGCGTTGACGGCCGCGACTGCGGCGCCGCGGCGCCACCCGGCGACCCAGCGGATGCCGTGGTCGCGCGCTGCCGCAAGCTGGTCCACCAGCGTGCCCTGTTCGCCGCCGGCGTCGCGGCGGTGCCGGTGCCCGGGCTGGACTGGGTCACCGACGTCGGCATCCTGGTCAAGCTGCTGCCGCGCATCAGCATGGAGTTCGGCCTCGCGCCGGCGCAGATCGAGCGCTTGGCGCCAGACCGCCGCATCGTCGTCTACAAGGCGATCAGCGCCGGTGGTGGCATGCTGGTCGGCAAGGTCGTCACGCGCGACCTGGTGCTGCGCCTGCTCAAGCTGGTCGGCGTGCGGCTGACGACGCAACAGGCGGCCAAGTATGTGCCGCTGGCCGGCCAGGCGGTGTCGGCGGCGCTGACCTACTCGGCGCTGCGCTACGTCTGCG
>CAZQPN010000495.1:0-1501 GCA_964595215.1 uncultured Rubrivivax sp.
CGATCGGCGCCGACACCGTCGCGCGCGCGCTGGGGCGCGCCGCCGCCGACGCCGCACCGGGCGTCTCGGTGCTCGGCTCGGCGCGCCTGCAGGAGCTCGGCGCATGACGGCCGCGCCCGCCGACGCGCAGACGCCCGACGGACGGCGCGTCCCGCGGTCGCTCGCGACCACGGCCCTGGTGGTCGCCGGTCTGCTGCTGGCCTGGCAGCTCTTCGCCTGGCTCGCCCTCGAGCCGCTCGCGCGCTGGGCGCTGTCGCGCGCCCTGGCCGACCGCGGCGGCTACCAGCTGACCCTCGCCGCCGCCCGCCTGCAGCCCTGACGGCTGGCGGTGCAGCTCGACGGCCTGGCGCTGCGCGACCCGCAGGGCCGGCCGCAGCTCGACCTGGCGGCGCTGGCGTTCGACCTCGACGCCGCCAGCGTCGTGCGGCGGGAGGTGGCATCTGAGCCAGGAACTCGGCCGGCCGCTACCGGTGTCGCTGCGCCTGGCCGTCGACACGGGTGGCACGCTCGAGGCGCGTGACCGGGCAGCTTCGGCCCTTCGACCCGGCCGCGTTCACCGACCTGTCGGTGGTCTTCCGCAACGTCGAGATGCCGATTTTGACGCCCTACTCGGCCACCTTCGGCGGCCGCAAGATCGCCTCCGGCCGGCTGTCGCTTGACCGGCAGGTCAAGCTGCGTGACCGGCAGATGGAGGGCGACAACCGCAGTCCGGCCCGGCCGCTACGCAGGCGGTGGAGACGCTGTGCATGCAGCGCATCGGCTTCGACGCGCTCGTGGTGCGGAGAATGCCCTGGGTGGTTCGGAGATCGCGCGTCAGGCGTGCCTGGCGATCAGCTCCTTGGCGCGCGCCAGCAGCTTCTTGCCGTCGAAGCCCTTGCCGTCCATGTCCTTGACCCAGGCGTCGTCGATCGACGCCGACAGCTTGATGAACTCGTCGCGCTGCGCGGCGGTGAACTGGTAGATCGTGTTGCCGCGATCCACGGCCGCCTTGCGGCCCAGCGGGTCGTTGGCCTGCTGCGTCTTGCCCAGCCAGGCCGACGTGGCCATGCCGGAGTTGTCGTCGATGACCTTCTTCAGGTCTGGCGCGAGCGACTCGTACTTCGGCTTGTTCATCGCCATCACGAAGGTCGTCGTGTAAAGCGCAGGGCCCGTGCTGTCGAACTCGCTGTGGAACTTGGTGAGCTCGTGCACCTTGACCGACGGCACGACCTCCCACGGGATCACGCAGGCGTCGATCGTGCCCTTGCTGAGCGCGTCCGGGATGCCCGGCAGCGGCATGCCCACCGGCGTCGCACCCAGCGAGGCCAGCATCCGAGTGATCTGGCGCGTCGGCCCGCGCACCTTCATGCCGCGCAGGTCGGACGGCTCCTTGATCAGCTTCTTGGCGGAGTGGAACATGCCCGGGCCGTGCACCTGCAGCGCGATGACCTGGGTCTCCTTGAACTCGTCCGGGCACTCGGTCTCGAAGTACTCCCAGTAGGCCTTGGACGTCGCCTCGGCG
>CAZQPN010000495.1:1511-2796 GCA_964595215.1 uncultured Rubrivivax sp.
CGCGTTGTTCATCATGAACGGCAGCTCGAACACCTCGATGCGCGGGAACCGTCCAGCGGTGGTGCCCGGCAGCGTCCAGACGACGTCGACGACGCCGTCGCGCGCCTGGTCGTAGAGCTGCGCCGGCGTGCCGCCGAGCTGCATCGCCGGGTAGGCCTCGAACTTGATGCGGCCGCCCGACTCCTTCTCGACCTTGTCCATCCAGGGCTTGTGCATCAGCAGCCAGACGTTGGACAGCGGCGCCATGAAGGTGTGGAACTTCAGCGTCACGCTCTGCTGGGCCAGGCCCGACAGGTGCGGCACGCCCAGCGCGACGGCGGCGGCACTGCCTTGGACGAAGGTGCGTCTTTTCATGAGGCGGTCTCCTGGGTCTGG
This sequence comes from uncultured Rubrivivax sp., assembly GCA_964595215.1. Classification (GTDB taxonomy): domain Bacteria; phylum Pseudomonadota; class Gammaproteobacteria; order Burkholderiales; family Burkholderiaceae_C; genus Rubrivivax. The sequence continues at coordinate 1,887 of CAZQPN010000495.1, forward strand.
CCTCGGTGCGAGGCATGGGTGATGAGCTTCAACTTAACGCGCGGGTTCCGCGGCGGACGTCCCGGTTTTCCCTCATTCCGGCCACGACCGGCGCTCACGGGTAGATGACCCCGACCAGCCACAGCGACAGCGCCGGGAACGTCAGCAGCAGCAGCGTGCGCACCGCGTCGCTGGCCAGGAAGGGCAGCACGCCGCGGTAGCTCTCGACGATGGGCAGGTCCCTGGCCATCGAGTTGACGATGTAGACGTTCAGGCCCACGGGAGGCGACAGCAGGCCGAAGCCGACCGTCATCAGCACCAGGATGCCGAACCAGATCGCCACGCTCTCCGCCGGCATCCCCAGGTCCAGCCCCATGACGAGCGGGAACAGGATCGGCACCGTCAGCAGGATCACCGACAGCTCGTCCATCACCGCGCCGAGCGCGACATACATCAGCACGATGCCGGCCACCACCGCCAGCGGCGGCAGCCCCCAGCCCTGCACCGTCGCGGCCAGCTGGTTGGGCACCTGGGTCAGCGCCAGCGACGCGTTCATCAGGTCGGCGCCGAGGAAGATCATGAAGATCATCGCCGACGACGCCGCGGTGCCGTAGAACGCCTCGACGAATCGCCGCCAGGTCAGCTCGCGCCTCAGCAACGCGGCGACGAAGGTGGCGGCCGCTCCCACCGCGGCGCCCTCGGTCGGCGTGAAGAACCCGCCGTAGATGCCGCCGAAGACGATCAGGAAGATCGTCACCAGTGGCAGAACGCCCCAGGCCAACGACCAGCTCAGCGGCGGCGCCTCGTCGTGATCGGGCGCTTGGCCCGGCACCAGCCGGACGTAGATGGCGATGGCGGTGATGTAGCCGACCACCGCGATCAGCGCCGGCAGCATCGCGGCGGCGAACAGCTTGGCGATGTTCTGCTCGGT
>CAZQPN010000496.1:0-2786 GCA_964595215.1 uncultured Rubrivivax sp.
CTACCGGCCGCGTACCGCGGTGCTGAACAACCTCGAGTTCGACCACGCCGACATCTTCCCGGACCTGGCGGCCATCGAGCGGCAGTTCCACCACCTGGTGCGCACGGTGCCGGCGCGCGGCCGGCTGGTCGTCAACGTGCGCGAGGAGGCGCTGGCGCGCGTGCTCTCGCGCGGCTGCTGGAGCGAGGTGCAGGGCTTCGGCGCGCGCAGGGAAGAGCCCGGGGTGCTGCGCGCGCGCGGCGAGCCGGACGACTTCGACGTCCTGCGGGGCAACCTGATGGTCGGCCACGTCGCCTGGTCGCTGCTCGGCGAGCACAACCAGCTCAACGCGCTGGCCGCGATCGCCGCGGCGGAGCACCTGGGCGTGGCACCGGAGGCGGCCGCGGCGGCGCTGAAGGACTTCGCCAATGTGCGTCGGCGGCTGGAGGTGCGCGGCGAGGCCGGCGGCGTGACCGTCTACGACGACTTCGCACACCACCCGACGGCGATGCACACGACGCTCGACGGCCTGCGCCGCAAGGTCGGCCCGGCGCGCATCCTGGCGGTGTTCGAGCCGCGCTCCAACACGATGAAGCGTGGCGACATGGCGGCGTTGCTGCCATGGGCCCTCGAAGAGGCTGACCTGGCCTTCTGCCATGCCCCGGACACGCTGGGCTGGGATGCGGCTGCCGTGCTGGCGCCGCTGGGCGAGGTGGCAACCGCCTGCCCGGACATCGATGCGCTGGTGCGCGCCATCAAGGCGGCCGCCCGGCCGGGCGACCACGTGCTGTGCATGAGCAACGGCGGCTTCGGCGGCGTGCACGCCAAGCTGCTGGCGGCCTTCACGGCGCGCTGATCGTCACCCCGGCTGTCGCCGCGGGGCCAGCGGCGCCACCGGTCGACGCCGGCTCAGGCCGTGCGCTGCATCGTCGCGCGCAGGGCTTCGGTCAGCAGCGACAGGCTGTCCTGCAGGTGGGCCCGGGTCTCGACCGACAGGCCGCGCTGCGCGACCGCCCGCTGCAACTGCGCCTGCAGCTCGCCAGCGTGCAGCCGCGCCAGGCTGAGCGCGTCGGCCGGCAGGCCGGGTGCGCCGCGCGTCAGAAGGGCCTGCAGACGCTTCAGGTGCTCGCGCTGCAGGTTGCGGCGCAAGGCATCGATGTCGCCGCCGGCCTTCAGCTCGGACCAGACGGCGCCCTGCACCGTCGTGTAGACCTCGGACAGCGAGATGGCACCGGCGCGCTCGCGCTCGGGAAGGTAGTAGGGCAGGTCGAGCAGGCGCTTGGCGGTGCCGGTGTCGAGCAGCTGGTCGAGCGCCTCCTTCTGCAGGCCGAGCACGGCGTCGGGCACCGACAGGGGCTGCGGACGCCGGAACTCGATGTAGTCCACGCCCAGGCTGCCCAGCAGCTCCGGGCGGAAGCGGAAGCTGTCGACGCTGAACAGGCCCTCGGTCAGGAAGCGCAGCGCCTCGCGCTGGCGCGCCGGTTCGACAGGCCGGTAGGCGGGCCGGCCGGTGCCGGGCAGGTCGCGCTCGACGTACATGCCCCCGACGTACTTGCCGGCGATCTCGGGCACGCGGCCGAGTTGGAGGAAGCCCGAGCCCACGCTGCGGCGCAGGCGCAGCGGGTCGTCGCCGCGCTGCGGGCCGCGCTGCTGCAGGCGGTCCCACAGCTCGCGCGACAGCGTCATGCGGCGCTGGGCCCAGGCCAGCGGGTCGTCGCCGAGGTCGAAGCGGTTGTCGCGCGGGTCCAGGCCGGTGACGCCGCCGAAGCCGCCGGCATCGGCGTCGTCGGCGAAAGCCAGCAGCGGCTCGGTGCTGCGCGCCGCGATGCGGCCCAGCTCCTCGGCCTCGTTCGCCGTGTCGACCGGCTTGTAGGCGTACTCGATCGCCCAGTAGTCGTAGGGGCCGAGCGTCGTGACGTTGAGGTTGACCTTCGGCTCGCCGGCGAGCGGGATGTTGAAGGCGTTGTAGTCCATCACCGAGCCGACGATCGCGTTGGCGTCGGTGAAGGCCTTGTCCTTGAGCTGCTCGCGCGTGATCACCGTCGAGGCGCGGAAGTTGTGCCGCAGGCCCAGCGTGTGGCCCACCTCGTGCATGATCGTGTCCTTGATGCGGGCCTGCACGAAGGCCTCCGCCTCGGGGCTGTCGGGCGCGATGTCGCCGCGCGCCTCGAGGAGGTCGAGTGCGAAGCCGAGCTCCTCGGCCGACTCGAGCGCGTAGGTGCACTCGGCCGCGGCACCGGCCCCGCCATCGGCGCCCGCGCCCCACAGAGCGTCCAGCGCCGGGCGCTGCGCGAAGCGGCTGAAGCCGACGTCCTCGGTGATGAAGCGGCGCCCGCCGCGGCCGAAGACGTCGCTCATCGCGATGTCGGCGTCCAGGATCTCGCCGGTGCGCGGGTCGGCGTGGCTCGGGCCACGCGCGAAGCCGACGTCGGCGCCGGTGAACCAGCGGATCGACGCGTGCTCGGTGCCCAGCGTGTCCCAGTCGGCGTCGTCGGGCTGCTGGCGCGCCACGATCGCGTCCTTGAAGCCGATCTTCTCGAAGGCCTTGTTCCACTCCAGGATGCCGGCGGTGACGGCGCCGCGGTAGCGCGCCGGGATGTTGCGGTCGAGCCAGAAGACGATGGGCTTGACCGGCTCGGACAGCGGCGCCGCCGGGTCCTTCTTCTCCAGCCGCCAGCGCTTGACGTAGTGGACCTTCGGGTTGGCCTCGAGGTCGTTGCTCAGGTCGGTGAAGGCCTCCGTGAAAAACCCGACACGCGGGTCGGCACGGCGCGGGCGCATCGGCGTCTCCGGCATGGCGCTGAAGT
>CAZQPN010000497.1:0-2786 GCA_964595215.1 uncultured Rubrivivax sp.
CGAGCTCGGTGGCCTTCTCGACCAGCCAGTCCATGCGCTCGTTGGCCGGCATGCCGACGGCCAGCGTGACCGCCGGCGCGGCCTCGCGCTCGACCGCAGCCTGCGCGCCGACCTCGACCGCGACCTGCTGGCGGCCGATGCGCGCCACGCGGGCCTGCCACTCGCCGCCACGGCCGTCGAACAGCACCAGCGCGTCGCCCGGCTGCAGCCGCCGCACCTGGACGTGGCGCGCCGGGCCGGGCGGCAGGTCCAGCGCCTGGCCGGCGTGCAGCGGGATTTCGACGAAGAGGCGCAGCGTCACGGCCGCGAGTGTCGCAGGCGCGCCGGCGCCGACGTCAGGCCGCGTCGCGCAGCTCGCGGCGCAGGATCTTGCCGACCGGCGACTTGGGCAGCTCGTCGCGGAACTCGATCACGCGCGGGCGCTTGTAACCGGTCAGGTTGGCCTCGCAGTGGGCGCGGATCTCGGCCTCGGTGACGGCCACGTCCCTGCGCACGACGATGGCCTTGACGAGCTCGCCCGCCCTGGTGTCGGGCACGCCGATGGCGGCGCACTCCAGCACGCCGGGCAGCTGCGTGATGACGTCCTCGACCTCGTTTGGATAGACGTTGAAGCCGCTGACCAGGATCATGTCCTTCTTGCGGTCGACGATGCGGAACTGGCCGCGCTCGTCCATCGTGCCGATGTCCCCGGTGCGGAACCAGCCATCGGCCGTCATCACCTTGGCCGTCTCGTCGGGCCGCTGCCAGTAGCCGGCCATCACCTGCGGCCCGCGGATCGCGATCTCGCCCGGAATGCCGACGGGCACCGGCTGGCCGGCGTCGTCGAGCACGGCGAGCGCGGTGCTCGGCAGCGGCAGGCCGATGGTGCCGCTGTAGGCCTCACTGTCGACCGGGTTGCAGGTCACCGACGGGCTGGTCTCCGACAGGCCGTAGCCCTCGACGATCGGGCAGCCGGTCTTCTCCAGCCACAGCCGCGCGGTGGCGCTCTGCACCGCCATGCCGCCGCCAACGCTGATCTTCAGATGGCGCCAGTCGACGGTGCCGAAGTCCGGGTGGTGCACGATGGCGTTGAACAGCGTGTTGACGGCCGGAAAGCTGTGGAACTTCTGCGTCGACAGCGCCTTGAGCAGCGCCGGGATGTCGCGCGCGTTCGGGATCAGGATGTTGCAGCCGCCCGTGCGCATCGACAGCATCACGTTCGCGGTGAAGCCGAAGATGTGATAGATCGGCAGCGCGCAGACGGTGACGATCTGCTCGCCGGGCGGGATCTTCTGCAGCGCCGGCTGGTACCAGGCCTCGGACTGCAGCACGTTGGCCACCAGGTTGCGGTGCAGCAGCACCGCGCCCTTGCTGACGCCGGTGGTGCCGCCGGTGTACTGCAGCACGGCGATGTCGTCCGGGCCGACGCGGGGCGGCCGCAGCGTCATGCCGCGGCCGGCCTTCAGCGCGTCGTTGAAGCGCACCGCGCCCGGCAGGCGGAACGGCGGCACCAGCTTGCGCACGTTGCGCACGACGTGGTTGACGACCGCGCCCTTGACCAGCCCCAGCAGGTCCCCCATCGCGGCCAGCAGCACGGTCTTGGTCGGCACCGCAGGCAGCACTTGCTCGAGCACGCCGGCGAAGTTCTCGAGGATGACGATGGCCTTGGCGCCCGAGTCCTTCAGCTGGTGCTCGAGCTCGCGCGGCGTGTACAGCGGGTTGACGTTGACGACCACCAACCCGGCGCGCAGGATCGCCGCCACTGCCACCGGGTATTGCGGCACGTTGGGCAGCATGATGGCGACACGGTCGCCGCGCGCCAGCCCCTGCGCCTGCAGCCAGGCCGCCAGCGCGAGCGACATCGCGTCGACCTGGGCAAAGCGGACGTCCCGCCCCATGCAGCGGTAGGCCGGCAGGTCGCGGTGCGTGCGGAAGCTCTCTTCCATCAGCGCGACCAGCGAGGGGATCGCGCCGACGTCGACCTCGGCGGGCACGCCGGCCGGGTAGTGCTTCAGCCAGGGTTTGTCCATGGAGTCGGGTTCATGCGCCAAGTGCAAATTCTGACGCCGCGCTGACGGCCGACGCATCCGGGGATTCGATAGCGGGGTCCACCCGTAGCCCGAGTGTCGAAATCGACCGCGAGTTCAGCCGCAAGCCCGGCCGGTCGAGGCCCGAGCGGCGCACACGGCGCGCGCGCCCGGCACGTCTTCCCGCGCAGGATGCCGGACGCCTCCCGGCGCGCAGGCGCCTCGGGCCGGTGCAGCCCGTCAGCCCTTCAGCACCGCCAGCACCTCGTCCAGCATCTTCTTGGCGTCGCCGAACAGCATGCGGTTGTTGTCCTTGTAGAACAGCGGGTTGTCGACCCCGGCGTAGCCGCTGGCCATGCTGCGCTTCATCACGATCGAGGTTCGCGCCTTCCAGACCTCGAGCACCGGCATGCCGGCGATCGGGCTCGTCGGGTCCTCCTGCGCCGCAGGGTTCACGATGTCGTTGGCACCGATGACCATCGCGACGTCGGTGTCGGGGAAGTCCTCGTTGATCTCGTCCATCTCCAGCACGATGTCGTAGGGCACCTTGGCCTCGGCCAGCAGCACGTTCATGTGGCCGGGCATGCGGCCGGCCACCGGGTGGATGCCGAAGCGCACGTTGACGCCCTTCTCGCGCAGGTGCTTGGTGATCTCGAACACCGTGTGCTGGGCCTGCGCCACCGCCATGCCGTAGCCCGGCACGATGACGACGTTCTTGGCCTCGCGCAGCAGCTCGGCGGTCTCGGTGGCGTCGATCGGGGCCACCTCGCCGGCCGGCTG
>CAZQPN010000498.1:0-2785 GCA_964595215.1 uncultured Rubrivivax sp.
GGGCCACCTGGCGGCGTGGAACTATTTCATGTCGATCAAGAACCCCACGAACGCCGAGTTCATCAAGAAGTGGACGGCCTACGCCAAGGCCAAGAACATCCCGGGCCACAAGGACCGGCCGCTGACGAACGACCCGATGGAGGCCACCTACATCGGCATCCACATGTGGGCGCAGGCGGCCGAGAAGGCCAAGAGCACCGACACCGACAAGGTGATCGCGGCGATGGCCGGCCAGACCTTCAAGGCGCCGAGCGGCATCACGTCCAAGATGGACGAGAGCAACCATCACCTGCACAAGAGCGTGTTCATCGGCGAGATCCGCGCCGATGGCCAGTTCAACGTGGTGTGGAAGACGCCCGGCCCGGTGAAGGCGCAGCCCTGGAGCCCGTTCATCCCGGAGAACAAGGGCAAGCCGGACGCGCCGGTGGTGGCGAAGGCGAAGTGACCCTCGCCTGACCCGTCCGCCGCGCCGACCGCCGATGGCTGCCCGCGTCCTGCTGATCCTGTGCCTGGCCTGGCTGGCCCTTGCGGCCGCCCCGGCGCGGGCGTTGACGGCGGACGAGGCGCTGGGCATCGCGCGCGGCAGCAACGACGAGCGCATCGGGGCGTTGAACGCCGCGATGGCCGGCGCCGGGGACGATGTCCCGGCGCTGGCCTCGTTCCTGCAAGCTCTGCTGGGCGACGAGATCAAGGTCTCGGGCGAGCGCGTGCTTCGGCTGCAGGGGTCGGACGTGAGCGACGCCGTCACCGGCGCTGCCATGCCATGGCCCGACGACGCCGAGGACACCCTCGTCAACAATAGACTGCGCGGCGCCTTTCAGGGCGCGCTGGCAGCGCTGCAGCTGGTGTCGCCCGATCTTGCGACGCGCCGGGTCGCCGTCCAGGCGCTGCGGCGCAGCGCGCTCGACGAAGGCGCGCTGCCGCTGATCGACCGTGCGCTGGCTGCCGAGTCCGACCCTGCGCTGCGCGACGAGATCGGGCGCCTGCGCGCCGCGGTCTGGATCGCCTCGTCCGACCGCGCACGGCGCCTGCAGGCCGCCGCCACGCTGGAGGCCAGCGGGCACCCGTCGGTCGCCGGCCTGCTGCGCGAGCGCCTGGCCGGGGGCGGCGAGGGCGACCCCGAGGTGCGCGCCGCGCTGCAGCGCTCGCTGACCCGCATCGAGGCCCGGCTGGCCTGGGGCGAGCGCCTGGGGGTGCTGTTCACCGGCATCAGCCTGGGCTCCATCCTGCTGCTGGCAGCGCTCGGCCTGGCCATCACCTACGGGCTGATGGGGGTCATCAACATGGCGCACGGCGAGCTGATCATGATCGGCGCCTACGCCACCTACGTCGTGCAGAACCTGTTCCGGGTCCATCTGCCCGGGCTGTTCGACGCCTACATCCTGGCCGCCATCCCGGTGGCCTTCCTGGTCAGCGCCGGTGTCGGTGCCGTGCTCGAGCGCAGCGTGATCCGATGGCTCTATGGCCGCCCGCTGGAGACGCTCCTGGCGACCTGGGGCATCAGCCTGATCCTGATGCAGGCGGTGCGGTCGATCTTCGGCGCGCAGAACGTCGGGGTCGAGAACCCGGCCTGGATGTCCGGCGGCTGGCAGGTGCTGCCCAACCTGATCCTGCCCTACAACCGGCTCGCGATCCTGGCCTTCGCGGCGCTGGTGCTGGCGGGCGTGGCGCTGCTGATCGCGCGCACGCGGCTGGGCCTGTTCGTGCGCGGCGTGACGCAGAACCGGCGCATGGCGGCCTGTGTCGGCATCCCGACGGCGCGCGTGGACACCTACGCCTTCGCGCTCGGCGCCGGCACCGCCGGGCTGGCCGGCTGCGCGCTCAGCCAGATCGGCAACGTGGGACCGGACCTGGGGCAGGCCTACATCGTCGACAGCTTCATGGTCGTCGTGCTGGGCGGCGTCGGCCAGCTCGCGGGCACGGTCTACGCCGGGCTCGGCCTGGGCATCCTGAACAAGCTGCTCGAAGGCTGGCAGGGTGCGGTGCTGGCCAAGATCATGGTGCTGGTCTTCATCGTCGCCTTCATCCAGAAGCGGCCGCAAGGCTTGTTCGCGGTCAAGGGCCGGAGTGCAGAGGCATGAGGGGGCGCCGATATCTGTGGTTCTCGTGGGCGTGTGCCCGCCGGCCTTGGCGCGTTGGACCATCGAAAGCCAGGGACACCAGACAGCGGACGTTGGTGAGTGTCCGCAACGAGCCGAGGATCGCCATCCGACCCAGGCTCTTCCCGTGGCGAAGTGCCGTGGGGCTGGGGCCGTCGGCATGACTGCACGCCTGCTGTCGCCTGCCGGCTGGACCGCCGTGCTCGCCGCGCTGATCGCGGTCGTCGTAGGCATCCCGGTGCTCAACCTCGTCGTGCCGGAAACCAGCGCACTTCACCTGTCGGACTACCTCGTCAGCCTGACCGGCAAGATCCTGTGCTACGCGATCGCTGCGCTGGCGATGGACCTGATCTGGGGCTACACCGGCATCCTGTCGCTCGGACACGGCCTGTTCTTCGCCCTCGGCGGCTACGCGATGGGCATGTACCTGATGCGCCAGATCGGCACCGACGGACAGTACCGCAGCACGCTGCCCGACTTCATGGTGTTCCTGGACTGGAAGGAACTGCCCTGGCACTGGGCGCTGTCGGACAGCTTCATCGCGCAGATGCTGCTCGTCGTGCTGGTGCCCGGCCTGCTGGCCTTCGTCTTCGGCTGGTTCGCCTTCCGCTCGCGCATCAAGGGCGTGTATTTCTCCATCATCACGCAGGCGCTGACCTTCGCCGCGATGCTGCTGTTCTTCCGCA
>CAZQPN010000499.1:0-2768 GCA_964595215.1 uncultured Rubrivivax sp.
GCGCTCGACGCCGGCGCGGTTGTACCAGCTGCGGTCGAACAGCACGATCTCGCCGCGCGTGGGCAGGTGCTGGATGTAGCGCTGGAAGTACCACTGGCCGCGCTCGGTCTCGCTCGGCTTGTCCAGCGCCACCACGCGCGCGCCGCGCGGGTTGAGGTGCTCCATGAAGCGCTTGATGGTGCCGCCCTTGCCCGCCGCGTCGCGGCCCTCGAACAGGATGATCACGCGCTGGCCGGTGTCCTTGACCCAGGCCTGGAGCTTGAGCAGTTCGACCTGCAGGCGGTACTTCTGGTGCTCGTAGCTCTTGCGCGACAGCAGGTTGCGGTAGGGGTAGCCGCCGTCGCGCCAGCCCGCGGCCAGCTCCAGGTCCGGATCCAGGCCCGGCGTCGACGCGGTGACGCGCGCGTTGATCACCCGCTTGAGCGCCTTCAGCTCGTCCGGCGCCGCGCCCTCGACGAGTGCCCGCCACGGTTGCCGGACCGCCGCGTCCGGCATCGCCATCGCGTCGCCGATCGCCAGCGCCTTCACGGTGCCGGCCTCGGAAATGCCGCGCGCCACACGTTCGCCCTCGATGGCCGCCGGGCGGGCGTCGGCCACCGTATCGCCGGCCTGCACGCGGCGGGCCCGCGAGGACGACCGCCGGACGGCCGGCGCGCGGGAGGGCATGGAGGACGGATTCTTCTTGGCGGGCATCGGACAGAGAGGTTCGAGCCCGTCGACATGACGGGCGTGTGACAGTTCACCTTCGATCATGCGTCGCTCCGACCCCGCCACCTTGACGGACATCAACGCGGGCCTACCGCCGCCCACCGCGACGCGCTGTGACAGACTGCCGGCCCATGCCAGCGCACGCCCCCGCCATGCCGCCCCGGCCCGCCTTGCTCGCCGAGACACCCGCAGCCACCTGGGCCGGCCTCGTCGGCGTCTTGACCGACATCGACGACACGCTGACGCACGACGGCGCCATCGAGCCCGTGGCCCTGCAGGCGCTGCACGACCTGGCCGCCGCCGGTCTGCCGGTGATCGCGGTCACCGGACGTCCGATGGGCTGGAGCGAGCCCTTTGCCGCCGCCTGGCCGGTGACTGCCATCGTGGCCGAGAACGGCGCCGTGGCGCTCTGGCGCGATGCCGGGGGCCAGGTCCGCATCGACTACGCGCAGGACGCACCCACCCGCCGGGCCAACGCCGAGCGTCTGCGGGCGGTGGCGGCCGAGGTCCTGCGACGCGTGCCGCCGGCGCGGCTGGCGCTCGACAGCGCCGGCCGCGTGACCGACATCGCGATCGACCACGCCGAGCATGCCCGGCTGGACGCGGCCGCGATCGACGCCGTGGTCGCGATCATGCGCGCCGCCGGCATGCGCGCCACCGTGAGTTCGATCCACGTCAACGGCTGGTTCGGCGACCACGACAAGTGGAGCGGGGCATGCTGGGCCGTGCGCGCGCGCCTGGGCCGCGATCTGGCAGCGGAGGTGGCGCACTGGGCCTACGTCGGCGACTCGACGAACGATCAGGCGATGTTCGCGCGCATCCCGCTGAGCGTCGGCGTGGCCAACCTGATGAGCTTCGCCGACCGGCTGCACACCTGGCCGCGCTACCTCGCGCAGGGCGAGCGCGGCTCCGGGTTCGCCGAGGTGGCCCGGGCCGTGCTTGCGGCCAGACCCTCCCCGTCCGACGCCTCGGCAGCATGAACAAGCTCGACAGCGACCTCCTGAAGATCCTGGTGCGCGACGCCCGCACGCCCTACGCCGATCTCGCACGGGAGCTGGGCATCTCGCGCGCCCACGCGCGCAATCGCGTGCAGGCGCTCGTCGACAGCGGCGTCATCGAGCAGTTCGCCGCCGTCGTCAACCCGGACAAGCTGGGCAAGGTGGTCTCGACCTTCGTCGACCTGAAGGTGCGGCCGGCCGACATCGAGGCGGTCGCGGCCGAACTCGCCGCCTGCCCCGAGGTCGTCAGCCTCTACATCATGAGCGACTTGCAGAGCCTGCACATCCACACGCTGACGGAGACGCACGAGGGCTTCGAGGCCTTCGTGCGCCAGCGCATCTTCAACCGGCCCGAGATCGTCGAGGCCGAGTGCAAGACGCTGCTGGCACGCGTCAAGCACCGGCGCGGCGGCGTGCGGCTGTAGCGCCGCCCGCGCGGCGCCGGTGCGCTGCGCACCAACGGGGTGCCGTCTCCTCGCCTCCACCACGGCGGCGCGAGCACGGTCCGGGCGCCCCGGACGGGGTGCCTGAGCATACAAATGACAGCTTCGGACACGAACCGAGACCGGATCGGCACCAAATGATCCGTGCAGGCGGCGCATGTCGCCCCTGCCGTCGTCCCGCCGTGCGCACCAAGGACGCGCGCAGCTCCTTGTTTTTCAACGGTTTTTCCCTGGCACGGCTCGTGCGTTGTCCGCTGCGAATCCGCTGCCGTTTGTCAACGGCCCGTTGTCGTCGCCCAAGGAGATCCCGCCATGTCCCTCGCCCGTCGCAAGCTTCTCGCCAGCGGTGTCGCCGGCGGCCTGCTGGCCGCCCCGGCACTCGTCCGTGCCCAGTCGTCGCGCCCCATCAGCTGGAAGATGACCAGCGCCTACCCCAAGGGCTCGCCCTTCTACATGGAGGGCCCCGGCAGCGCGACCGACCTCGCCAGGCGCATCGACGCCATGTCCGGTGGCCGGCTGAAGATCCAGGTCTACGGCGCCGGCGAGCTGATCCCCGCGCTCGAGGGCTTCGACGCCGTGCGCGCCGGCACGGTGGAGATGAACCACGCCAACAGCTACT
>CAZQPN010000500.1:0-2768 GCA_964595215.1 uncultured Rubrivivax sp.
GCGGCCATCGCGGCGGCGGAGACACCGAACTTCTCCTCGATGGCCTTGACCAGGTCATTGAGTTCCATCACGGTCATGCTGTCCATCGCGGACAGGAAAGCGTCTTTGTCGAATGCCATTTGAATTACCTACAGATCGATGAATGGGTTGAAACGGGGTCTGGGGCTCAGGCTGCGGCCGGGGCTTCGGCTTCCGCCGCGCCACCGCCACGCTGCTCGGCCAGGGCCGCCAGCACGCCGGCCATCCGCTGGATGGGCGACTTCAGCAGGCCGGCGACCTGGGCGATCAGCACTTCGCGGCTCGGGATCGCGGCCAGAGACTTGACGCCATCGGCGTCCAGCGACTTGCCCGCGTACACGCCGCCCTTGATCACCAGCTTGTCGTTGGTCTTGGCGAACTCGGCGACCACTTTCGCCGCGGCCACCGCGTCCTCCGAAAAGCCGTAGATCAGCGGGCCGACCATGGCTTCCGATGCCACCTCGAAGGGCGTGCCGGCCACGGCGCGACGTGCGAGCGAGTTCTTCAGCACATGAAGATACACGCCCTGGTCGCGCGCCTGCCGGCGCAGCCCGTCCATGTGGGCAACGGTGAGGCCACGGTACTCGGCCAACGCCAGGGTCTGCGAACGCGCGGCTTGCGCCGAGACGTCCGCGACGACGGCTGCCTTGTCGTTGCGATTGAGACTCAAGGTCTGCTCCTCACGAAATGTGCGCCGCGGGCGGCGAGCCTCCCGCTTTGCACGACGGTTTCAGCGACCTTCTGCTCCAGGCACCCCATCCGAGGATCTCCTTCACAGCGGGACCGCCATCTGCGCTGGCGTTGGATCCGGCCCTTCGGCCTCGTCCGCGATTACGGGGTCCGGGCTCTCGCCCGGTCCCCACCAGCGGTCTTGGATGGCCCGCTCCCGAACGAACAGGAGCGACCCACCAACTCCGACCTGCCGGCGCGCGCGTGCGGCGCCGGCAGGGCTTGCACTCGCATCACGCCTGCGCGGCGATCGACGTCGTGTCGACGCGCACGCCGACGCCCATGGTCGACGACACGGCGACCTTCTTCAGGTAGATGCCCTTGCTGCTCGCGGGCTTGGCCTTGTTCAACGCGTCGATCAGGGCTCGCAGGTTGCCCATGAGCTTGTCGTCGTCGAACGAGCGGCGGCCGATCGTGCCGTGCACGATGCCGGCCTTGTCGACGCGGAACTGCACCTGGCCGGCCTTGGCGTTCTTCACCGCCGTGGCCACGTCGGCCGTCACCGTGCCGACCTTGGGGTTGGGCATCAGGCCGCGCGGGCCGAGGATCTGGCCGAGCTGGCCGACGATGCGCATCGTGTCCGGCGACGCGATCACGACGTCAAAGTTCAGGTTGCCGGCCTTCACCTCTGCGGCGAGGTCGTCCATGCCGACGATGTCGGCGCCAGCGGCCTTGGCCTCCTCGGCCTTCGCGCCCTGCGCGAACACCGCCACGCGCTTGGTCTTGCCGGTGCCGTTGGGCATCACGACGGCCCCGCGCACGACCTGGTCGGACTTGCGCGCGTCGATGCCGAGCTGCACCGCAACGTCGATCGACTCGTCGAACTTCGCCGTCGCGCACGACTTCACCAGCGACAGCGCGGCATCCAGCGGGTACAGCTTGGTGCTGTCGATCTTGCCCTCCTGGGCCTTGGCTTTCTTGGTCAGCTTGGCCATGCTCAGACTCCCTCGACGATGATGCCCATCGACCGGGCGGAGCCGGCGATGGTCTTCACCGCGGCGTCCATATCGGCCGCGGTCAGGTCCTTGGTCTTGGTCTTGGCGATCTCCTCGAGCTGCGCGCGCGTGACCTTGCCGACCTTCTCGAGGTGCGGCCGGCCCGAGCCCTTCTCGATCTTGGCCGCCTTCTTCAGCAGCACGGTCGCCGGGGGCGACTTGAGCACGAAGGTGAAGGACTTGTCGGCGAAGGCCGTGATCACCACGGGCAGCTTGAGCCCCGGCTCGATGCCCTGGGTCTGGGCGTTGAACGCCTTGCAGAACTCCATGATGTTCAGACCGCGCTGGCCGAGCGCCGGGCCGATGGGGGGCGACGGGTTGGCCTTGCCGGCCGGGACCTGCAGCTTGATGAAGCCGACGATTTTCTTTGCCATGGATGGCTCCTTACCGAGTTCAAACGCCGCCAGGCTCGCAGCCGGCCGGCTCCTCGTCCACGCGACCCTGCTGTTCGTGGCGGCCCGGGGTCACGGGCGGGACGCCACCTTGGCGCATCGCGTCAGGCCCTGCCTGCGGCCGCGAAGGCCTCCGGCAGCGTCCGACCCGCTGCGCACATCAGACCTTTTCGACCTGTCCGAAATCCAGTTCCACCGGTGTCGCGCGGCCGAAGATCGTGACCGACACGCGCACCTTGGACTTCTCGTAGTTGACTTCCTCGACGGCGCCGTTGAAGTCCGTGAACGGGCCTTCCTTGACGCGCACCAGCTCGCCGACCGTCCACTGCACCTTGGGCCGTGGCTTGTCCACGCCCTCCTGCATCTGGTTGACGATCTTCATGACCTCGGCCTCGGAGATCGGCGTCGGGCGGTTGCGCGCACCGCCGACGAAGCCGGTCACCTTGCTCGTGTGCTTGACCAGGTGCCAGGTCTCGTCGGCCATGTCCATCTCGACCAGCACGTAGCCCGGGAAGAAGCGTCGCTCGGTGACCGACTTCTTGCCGTTCTTCAGCTCGACGACCTCCTCGGTCGGCACCAGGATGCGGCCGAAGCGGTCCTGCATGCCGGCGCGCTCGATGCGTTCGCGCAGGTT
>CAZQPN010000501.1:0-2767 GCA_964595215.1 uncultured Rubrivivax sp.
TAGCTCAGTTGGTAGAGCAGCGCATTCGTAATGCGAAGGTCGGGAGTTCGACTCTCTTCACCGGCACCACACGAAGAGAAGCAAGAGACAAGGGCTTGGCGGTCGCCAAGCCCTTTTTCTTTGCGAACGGCACGAGCACGGCCGGGGCACGGGGTCGCCGTCCGCGCCATCGCTCGCGGGCGAGCCTTGCATCGTGTGCATGGCGGCCTCCCGATCGGGTGCGAGCGCGCGGGGGCGTGCAGCGCGCCGCGCCTGCCCGCGCGCGGTCCTGCGGCTCGGACGCGACGCAGTCGCGCAGGTCGGCACGGCCCCGGGGTGCGGTGGCGCGATCGGGGAGCTTGCGTGATGGACGCGGACCTCACCACGCACGCCGAAGGCACCATATGCAGAAAAGGAAAAATACCCGCCGATAAATCGATTGGACGTCACCGGCCGCGCGCCGCACCATGTCCCTCAGGCACAGACCGGAGACAGACCTTGGACATCGCCCGCTTCCCCCGCATCCGACTCGGGCACCTCCCGACGCCGCTCGAACCGATGGAGAACCTGTCGCGCGCGCTCGGCGGCCCGCGCCTGTGGATCAAGCGCGATGACTGCACCGGCTTGTCGACCGGAGGCAACAAGACGCGCAAGCTCGAATTCCTGATGGCCGAGGCGCTCGACCGCAAGGCCGATGTCGTGATCACCCAGGGTGCCACGCAATCCAACCACGCACGCCAGACGGCTGCGGCCGCGGCACGTCTGGGCATGCGCTGCCACATCCTGCTCGAGGACCGCACCGGCAGCACGGACCCGAACTACACCGACAACGGCAACGTGCTGCTCGACCGTTTGCACGGCGCCACCGTCGAGCGGCGTGCCGGTGGCAGCGACATGCAGGCCGAGATGGAGACCCTGGCAGCGAAGCTGGCAGACGCCGGGCAGCATCCCTACGTGATCCCGGGTGGCGGATCGAACGCACTGGGCGCCATGGGCTACGTTAGCGCGGCGCTCGAACTGATCAGCCAGTCGGCCGATCGCGGCCTGCGCATCGACCACCTCGTGCACGCCACGGGCAGCGCCGGAACCCAGGCCGGGCTCGTCGTCGGTCTGCAGGCCATGAACAGCTCGATCCGCCTGCTCGGCATCGGGGTTCGCGCGCCGCGCGAGAAGCAGGAGGCCATGGTCCACGACCTCGGCTGCCGCACCTGGGACCTGCTGGGCCTGCGCGGGCAGTTGCCGCGCGAGTCGGTGGCCGCCAACTGCGACTACGTGGGTGGTGGCTATGGTGTGCCGACGCCAGGCATGGTCGAGGCGGTGACGCTGCTGGCCGAGACCGAGGGCCTGCTGCTCGATCCGGTGTACTCGGGCAAGGGCATGGCGGGCCTGATCGACCTGGTCCGCAAGGGCCACTTCCGGAAGGACGAGAACGTCGTCTTCCTGCACACCGGCGGGTCGGCAGCCTTGTTCGGCTACCCCGGCACGTTCGGGCGCGCCATCCGCTGAGTCACTTGGCGCACTCCCAACCACGGCGCATCCATGCTCTGTGCCGCGGCGGGCGCCCCGGGATCGACGCCATCGGGCTGAGCGACCACGGACGAGCTGCGCGATCCGCCGACAATGCGCCCGTCTGGGGGACGGCGGCCATGGAACTGAAGTGGATGGATGACTACATCGCGCTCATCGAGACGGGCAGCTTCTCGGCCGCGGCCGCCCGACGGCACGTGTCGCAGCCCGCCTTCTCCCGGCGCATCCAGATGCTCGAAGCGTGGCTGGGGGTGACCCTCATCGACCGCACGCGAAAGCCGCTGCTGCTCACGCCGGTGGCGGCGGAGCACCATGCCGCCTTCCGCAGCCTCGTCGCGCGCATCTACGAGTTCCGGGCCATGCTGAAGTCGGAGGCCCTGGACAGCGCCGGCGTCACGATCGCCGCGCAGCACACGCTGGCCGCGGCCTACGTGCCCGCCTTCCTGGCCAAGCTGCAGTGTCTGAGCCCTGGCCAGAGTTACCGGATCCGGTCGGAGAACCGCAACGACAGCGTGGCCATGCTGATGCGTGGCCAGGCCGAGATCCTGATCACCTACGAGACGGCGCAGACGCGTTGCGGCATTCCGGCACGGATGGCACGCCGCGAGGTGCTGGGCACCGACGAACTGGTCCTCGTCGCCTCTCCACAGCTTCATGCGACGCTGACCCGCGTCCGCGAAGGTGACCCGGTGTCGATGCTGTGCTTTCCGCCTGAGAGCTTCTTCGGCCAGGTGGTGCGCGCCGAGGCCCTGCCCGAACTGATGCGATGCCAGCAGGTGGTCGTGCGCTGCGTCAGCGAGTTCGCGATGGGTCTGCGCGAACTCGCGCTGATGGGTCAAGGCGCCGCCTGGCTGCCAGGATCGCTGATCAGGGACGACCTCAGACGCCGGCGGCTGCTGCCGCTGAAGACCCTCGGGCGCACGGTCGCGATGGACATCGTCGTCTACATGGCGACGCCGGACGGCGACGAAGACGCCGACCTTGCGGCCCGTTTCGAGGCACTGCGCGCCGCGGGCGCGCCACCGCGCCAACGACAGCGCCATCCCTGAGCCCCGCGCGGCGCCTCGCGCCTGCGGCAGGCTGGCGTCGGGACCCGACTTGATCGATCAGCGGCCGGCCTGCTGCAGGAAGGCCAGGGCCCGGCTCATGGCCTGCTGGCGCAACTCGTCGCGCTCGATCAGCATCTCATGCTCAGCCCCTGCGATCACCACCGGCCCGCCATCTTGCCCGCCACAGCCGGCATCGGGGCGCGACGCGGCCA
>CAZQPN010000502.1:0-2763 GCA_964595215.1 uncultured Rubrivivax sp.
GGGTTCATGCCGACCAGCTTGAGCAGCACCACGTCCTCGGCGAAGTCCTGCTGCAGCGCCGGGTCGGTCATCGCGTTGCCGCCGTACTTGATGACCAGCGTCTTGCCATGGAACTTGCGGATGTAGGGCAGCGCCTGGGCCAGGATCTCGGCCTGGTCGCGCGGCGTGATGTGGTCCAGGGAATGGTCGGTCGCGGTGGTCATGGGTGCCCCGGCAAGCTGCAACGGCGCGATTGTAGGAAGCGCGCCGGCCGACCGCCGCAGCGGTAAGCGAAGGTGACGATGGCAGCCACGGCCGCATCGCACCGCCACCGCCCCGGCGACCTGCGCGCGCGTGACGGAGTGGGCACTGGCGGCGGCCGGGTCGCGATGACCGCGTGATTTCCTCACACGCCGGCCGCCACCCGTGCGCCAGGACCGCCTCGCACCCCGCAGACTGCACGCGACGGCGGTAACGCCTGCTTGCGAGCACCGGCCAGCCGCTGCCTAGAGTCGCGCGCAGCGACCGCCTCTCGTGCGTCGTCCCTGCCGTCCTTCCACGGAGATGCCATGCAGCGCCTGCCCCGCCGTCCCGCCCCGACCCTGATCGCCTCGGGCGTCATCGCCCTCGCCGCCGCCATCGCGCTGCCGGCCCTCGCGCAGCCGGCGCCGCGCGTCAAGCCGCCCTTTCCGCTGCTGGAGCTGCCGGCGGCCAAGTCGGAGGGACGGCGCGCGGTCGAACTGCTGGGCAACCGGCTGCCCGAGGTCGCTGCCTTCTACGGTCGCACGCCGGACCAGTTCCGGCAGATGCTGCTGACCGACCTGCGCATGAAGATCGACCGGCGCGGGCGCCTGTTCGTCGAGGAGACGCTCGACCACCCGCTGCCGGCCGACCCGGTGACGGCGGACTCGACCGGCGTCATCGACGGCACACTGGCACCGCTCGCCGAGACCTTCGCGCTGCACAGCAAGCCAGGTGCCAAGCGCACGATCTACCTCAACTTCCAGGGCGCCCAGCTGACCAGCACGGCCTGGAACGGCAGCGGCGGCACGCTCACCGCGCTGCCCTTCGACATCGACGGCGTGCCCTACACCTTCTCGACCACCGAACTGCAGCGCATCCAGGCCATCTGGCAGCGCGTCGCCGAGGACTACGCACCCTTCGAGGTCAACGTGACCACGCAGGCGCCGCCGGCCGACCAGCTCACGCGCAGCGCCAGCAGCGACGACGTCTACGGCACGACGGTGCTCGTGACGTCCACCAGCGGCGTCTACAGCTGCAGCTGCGGCGGCGTCGCCTACGTCGGCATCTTCGACACCGTCGGCGACTACTACAAGCCGGCGCTGGTGTTCTACGACAAGCTCGGCGGCGGCAACGAGAAGTACGTCGCCGAGGCGATCTCGCACGAGGCCGGCCACAACGTCGGCCTGGCGCACGACGGCTACAGCGGCGGCGGCTACTACGGCGGCCACGGCACCGGCGAGACCGGCTGGGCGCCGATCATGGGAGTGGGCTACAGCCAGGCGCTGGTGCAGTGGAGCAAGGGCGAGTACGCGACCGCCAACAACACGGAGGACGACTACACGGTGATGGCCGCCAACGGGCTGGCGCCGCGCGCCGACGACCACGGCGGGAGCGTCGCCACGGCCACGCCGCTGTCCGGCAGCGCCGGTGGCGGCGTCGCCACGCTGTCCGCCCAGGGCGTGATCGAGCGCCCGGGCGACGTCGACATGTTCTCGTTCAGCGCCGGCGCCGGCAGCGCCAGCTTCAGCGCCGCGCCGGCCGCGCGCTCGCCGAACGTCGACCTGAAGCTCGAGCTGCGCAACGCCGCCGGGCAGGTGCTGGCCAGCGCCAATCCGGCCGAGGCCCTCGCGGCGTCGTTCAACGCCACGCTGCCGGCAGCAGGCACCTACGTGCTGGCGGTCACCGGCGTCGGCAAGGGCGACCCGCTGACGACCGGCTACACGGCCTACGGCAGCGTCGGCCTGTACGCGGTCGCCGCGACCGTGCCCGCGGCCGACGGCCAGCCGCCGCAGGCCGTCCTCGGCGCGGCGCCGACGAGCGGCACGGTGCCGCTGACGGTGAGCTTCAGCGCCGCAGGATCGACCGACCCCGACAGCAGCATCGTGTCCTATGCCTGGACCTTCGGCGACGGCGCCACGGCCAGCGGGCCAGCCGCCAGCCACACCTACACGACCGCCGGCAGCTACACGGCGCAGCTGCGGATCACCGACGACAGCGGGCTGAGCGCCACGCGCAGCGTGACCATCACCGCCGACCCGGTCGTCGCCATTCTGTCGATGAGCGTGGCAGACATCGGCCTGTCGCTGAACCTCAACAAGCGCGGCCGCGGCAACGTGCTGGCCGGCGTGACGGTGCGCGACGGCCAGGGCCGCGCCGTCCCCGGTGCCACGGTGGCCGGCCGCTGGAGCGGCGTCGTGAGCGGCACCGCCAGCGCCCTGACCGGCGGCGACGGCGTCGCGACGCTGGCCTCGCCGCAGCCCAAGAAGTCCGGCACGGTGACCTTCACGGTCACCGGCGTCACGCTGGACGGCTACGCCTATGACGCCGGCCAGAACACGGAGACGAGCGACTTCATCGTCTACTGACCCCGGGGCCGGCACCGGGCACGCCCCGGGACGCCGGCCCGGCCCACGGCGTCAGAAGTGGATGCCGCGCATCATCTGCTGCATCGCGATGGCCTCGGGCGACAGCGACGGCTTGCCGGACTTGTCGCCCTTGGCCGCATCGCTGTCGGGGAACATGCGGAAGCTGGTGTTCATC
>CAZQPN010000503.1:0-2753 GCA_964595215.1 uncultured Rubrivivax sp.
CGCCGCCTGGCCGCTCGCGCTGGCGCAGGCCGACCCGGTCTGCGGCCCGGGCTGGGCCCTCGTCGGCGACGCCGCCCATCTGGTGCACCCGCTGGCCGGGCAGGGCCTGAACCTGGGCCTGGCCGATGCCGCCGCGCTCGCGGCCGTGATCGGCGCGCGCGAGCCGTGGCGGGCGCTCGGCGACGAGCGGCTGCTGCGCCGCTACGCGCGCCAGCGGGCCGGCGCGACGCTGGCCATGGGACGCCTGACCGACGGCCTGCTGCACTTGTTCGCGGCCGAAAGCCCCTGGCTGCGGGAACTCCGAAACCGCGGGCTCAGTCTGGTCAACCAGGTCCCGCCCGTGAAGCGCTGGCTCGGTGCCGGCGCGCGGCGGGCCTGAGTGGCTGGCGTGCTGCAGCCTGGTCCAGCGCCCTCCGTCGTCCCAAGGTCCCGTCTCGCCCATCCCTCTTTTCGAAAGCGCCCGCATGACTCCCACCCCACCCCCCAGCACGGCCCGTGACACCGGCCTGCCTGCCGTCCTGGGCGCTCTCGTGCTGCTGGCCGTCGTCGCCGCGGCGGCGCTCGTGGCCACCCGCTCGGTGCCCTCCAGCGTCGATTTCGGCGCGCCGACGGCGACCCAGCCCGGCACGCTGCTGCCGCACGGTGCGGCGCTGGCCGGCGGCCCCGACGCCATCGTCGCCCGCCTGGGCGAGCGGCTGCCGGGCTTCCCGGCGATCGACGAGGTCAGTGCGACGCCGATCCCCGGCCTGTACGAGATCCGCGTCGGCGCCGACGTGCTGTACGTCGACGCGCAGGGCGATCACGTCGTGCAGGGCCAGATCATCGACACCCGCACGCGCCAGAACCTGACCGAGGCGCGCATCGAGCGGCTGACGGCGATCGACTTCTCCACCTTGCCGCTGGCCGATGCGGTGGTCGTCAAGCAGGGTGAGGGCACGCGCAAGCTCGTCGTCTTCGCGGACCCGAACTGCGGCTTCTGCAAGCGTTTCGAGCGCGACCTGGCGGGCATCGACGACCTCACCGTCTACACCTTCCTCTATCCCATCCTCGGCCCCGACTCGACCGCCAAGTCGCGTGACATCTGGTGCGCCGCCGACGCCGCCAAGGTCTGGCGCGACTGGATGATCGGCGGCGTGGTCCCGGCCCCGGCGACCGGCGGCTGCGACACCGGCGCGATCGAGCGTGCGCTGGCGCTGGGCCAGCAGTACCGGCTGAACGGCACGCCGGTCCTCGTGTTCGAGGACGGCACGCGGCGCGTCGGCGCGCTGCCGGTCGGCCAGGTCGAGCAGCTGCTGGCGGCCGCGGCCCGCAAGTCCTGAGCCCGCCCGCCGCAACCCACCCGCCATGGCGGGACGATGCCTTTTCCGCCTTCCTCGCTTTTGCCGCCCGGTGCGCCGCGCCGGGCCCCGACTCCCCCCCGCCGATGGAGCCCCGCCGAATGACCGCCATGAACATTGGATCCCGCGCCGCTGCCGATCGGCGTCGAACGCGGCTGCGCCGGACCGTCTGCGCCGCGGTCGCGTCGGCGGCTGCGCTGCTGTGCGCCGCCCCGGCCGCGGCCGACGAGGCGACGATCCGCAAGAACCTGGCCGAGCGCCTGCCGAACTTCCCGCCCATCGACGAGGTCCGTCCGATGCCGATCGCCGGCCTGTTCGAGATCCGCATCGGCACCGACGTGCTCTACACCGACAGCCAGGGCCACCACGTCTTCCAGGGTCAGATCATCGACACCCGCACGCGCGAGAACCTGACCGTAGCCCGCATCAACAAGCTGACGGCGATCGACTTCGCGACGCTGCCGCTGAAGGACGCGATGGTCGTCACGCAAGGCAGCGGGGCGCGCAAGATGGCGGTGTTCGCCGACCCGAACTGCGGCTTCTGCAAGCGCTTCGAACGCGACCTCGCGGGGCTGAAGGACGTCACGATCTACACCTTCCTGTACCCGCTGCTGGGGCCGGACTCGACCGCCAAGTCGCGTGACATCTGGTGCGCGAAGGACCCGATGAAGGCCTGGCGCGACTGGATGCTCGACGGCGCGCTGCCCCCCAAGGCGGCCGGTGCGTGCGACGCCGGCGCGCTCGATCGCAACCTCGCGCTCGGCCAGCGCGCGCGCGTCAACGGCACGCCGGCAACCGTGTTCGAGGACGGCACGCGGGTGCCCGGCGCGGTCTCGATCGCGCAGATCGAGCAGCGGCTGGCGGCGGCCAGCCGCGCCAAGCCCTGACGGGGATGCCGATGACGCGGGCCGCATCGTCTGGGGCCGGCGCGCCGCCGGCGCGCGAGCGGCCGCCCGGTGCGGCGCGCGCGCTGGGTGTCGCCGGGCTGATCCCTTTCATCGGCGGTGCGCTGGCGATGGCACTGGCCGACGACGGCGCGCGGGCGCAGGCGGCGCTGGCGTTGGCCGCCTACGGTGCCGTCATCGTGTCCTTCCTCGGCGGCATCCACTGGGGGCTGGCCTTCGCGCGCCTGCAGCCGCCGGTGGCGATGTTCGCCTGGGGCGTGCTGCCCTCGCTCGTCGGCTGGGCGGCCCTGCTGCTGCCACCGGCGACCGGGCTGGCGCTGCTCGCGGCGATGATCGCGGTGTGCTACGTCGTCGATCACCGTGTCTACCCGCGCCTGCAGGTCGGCCACTGGCTGCCGCTGCGGCGGCTGCTGAGCGCGGTCGCGGCGCTGAGCTGCGCGGCCGGCGCCGCGCTGGCCTGAGCGGCGGGCCGGCGCGCGAGGCGCGGCCTCGGTCGGCCGGATCGGTGCCC
>CAZQPN010000504.1:0-2748 GCA_964595215.1 uncultured Rubrivivax sp.
TGAGGCCGCGCCGCTGCACGCCGCGGCCCTGTCGGCGCCAGCCGGCGGGCAGGCGCGGCGCCGCCCGCCACAGGCTCTGGCGCCCGCCGACGCCCGGGTGCCCGAGCGCTTCGACCTCTGGCTGGCGCAGCTCTACGGCACCGCCCGCGCGCGCTGGCCGGGCGACGCCCGTGCGCTGCGGCGCTTCGCCGACCGTGCGGTGGCGGCCGCGGCCGAGCTGCAGAGCGAGGCTGACGCGACGCTGCAGGCGCGTTTGCCCGCGCTGCGCGCAGCGCTCGCGCGCGAAGGGCTGGACGGGCCGACGCTGCCGCTGGCGCTGGCGCTCGTGGCCGTGATGGCGGCGCGGTCCCTCGGCCTGAGCCCCTACGAGGTGCAGCTGATGGGCGCCGGCGCGCTGCTGGCCGGTCGCATGGCCGAGATGGCCACCGGCGAGGGCAAGAGCCTGGTGGCGGCGCTGGCCGCAGCGACCGCCGCGCTGGCCGGGCGCGCGGTACACGTCGTCACCGTGAACGACTACCTGGCCGACCGTGACGCCGAGCGCCACCGCCCACTGTTCGAGGCACTGGGTCTGCAGGTAGCGTGCACGCGCGCCGGACAGACTCCGCCGCAGCGGCGCGCGGCGTACCGGGCCGACGTCACTTACTGCACCAACAAGGACGTCGTGTTCGACCACCTGCGCGACCGCATCGCCAGTGGCACCGACCGCTCGCTGCGCCGCCGGCTGGTGCAGCGCGCACTCGACGGCGCGGCGACGGCGGCACCGCTGGTGCCGGCCCTGCAGTTCGCGATCGTCGACGAGGCCGACAGCGTGCTGATCGACGAAGCGCGCACGCCGCTGATCATCTCGCGCGACGGCGACCGCAGCCACCTGCCCGTCTATCGCGAGGCGATCGCTTTCGCGCAGGCGCTGCGGCCCGAGCGGGACTGGCACATCGACGGCCCCGACCGGCAGGTCGCGCTGACCGAGGCCGGCCGCGACGCGCTCGCCGCCCTCGCGGCCGAGGCCGGACCGGTCTGGCACAGCGAGCGCATGCGGGAGTTCCTGGCCGTGCAGGCGCTGTCGGCGCTGCACCTGTACCGGCTGGACCGCGACTACATCGTGCGCGACGACAAGGTGCAGATCGTCGACGAGTACACCGGCCGCGTGCTGTCGGACCGCTCCTGGGAGCGCGGCCTGCATCAGATGGTCGAGGCCAAGGAGGGCCTGGATGTCTCGCCAGCGCGCGAGTCCATCGCACGCATCACCTACCAGCGCTTCTTCCTGCGCTACGAGCGGCTGGCCGGCATGACGGGCACGGCGCGCGAGGTCGCCGGCGAGCTGTGGGCCGTCTACGGTCTGCGCTTCGTGCCAGTTCCGACGCGACTGCCGGTGCGCCGGCGCCACATGGGCACCCGGCTGTTCGGCGACGACGCCGCGCGCGGCGCCGCGCTGGTCGATCGCTGCCGGGCGATCACGCAGGCCGGACGCTCGGTGCTGATCGGGACGCGCTCGGTGCCGGGGTCCGAGCGCGTCGCCGGCTGGCTGGCCGCGGCCGGTTTGACGCACGTCGTGCTCAACGCGCGGCAGGACGCCGACGAGGCGGCGATCGTCGCCCGTGCCGGCGAGCCCGGGCGCATCACGGTCGCGACCAACATGGCTGGGCGCGGGACCGACATCCTGCTCGACCCCGCGGTACGCGATGCCGGCGGGCTGCACGTGGTGCTGACCGAGTTCCACGAGTCCGGACGCATCGACCGCCAGCTCGTCGGCCGCGCGGCGCGGCAGGGCGACCCGGGCAGTTTCGAGGCGTTGGTGACGGTGGGCGACGATCTGTTCCACCGCCACGGGGGCGCCCTGGGGCGCTCGCTGGCCGCCCGACCCGGGCGCACGGAATGGCCGGCGCCGGTGGCGGTGCTGCTGCGCCGGCGGGCGCAGCGCCGGGCCGAGGCGTTGCATGCGCGGGTGCGGATGCAGACGCTGCGTCAGGACGTCAGGCAACAGCAGCTGATGGGATTCGCCGGCAAGGGCGAGTGAGGAGAGCGACGTGATGACAGCGCAACGATCAAAGCCACAGCCGACGCAAGGGCCGGGGGTGCGCGCCAGAGGTGGCAGGCGGGCGGCGTCGGCAGTGGGTCCGGTGCTGGTGGCACTCGGGACGCTGACCGGCCTGGGTGCGGTACCCGCCAGCGCGTCATCGGCGTTCGACTGCCTGATCGAGCCGCGGCGCGTGATCGAGGTCAACGGGCCGGTGGAGGCGCTGATCACGGCCGTGCGGGTGGACCGCGGAGACGCCGTACGGCGCGGCGACTTGCTGGTCGAGTTCGAGTCCGGGCTGGAGCGGACCACTGCCGAACTGACGCGCCAGCGTGCCGAGATGACGAGCGCGGTGACTGCGCGTCAGGCGCGCAGCGACTACGCCCAGCTGCGCCATGCGCGCCGGCTGGAGCTGACGCAGCAGAATTTCGTCAGCCGGCAGGAGCTCGACGAGGCCGAGGCCGAGCGCCGTCTGGCGGCCGCGGAACTGGCCGAGGCGCATGACAACCAGCGCCTGGCGCGCGTGGAACACCAGCGCGCACTCGAGGCGCTGCGCCTGCGCACGCTGGCGAGTCCGATCAGCGGCATCGTCGTCGAGCGACTGATGCACCCGGGCGAGGTCTCGGAGCTGACGCGCAAGCCCATCCTGCGCCTGGCCGAGATCGACACCCTGCACGTCGAGGTCATCCTGCCCGTGGCGGTCTACCGCCAGGTTGTCAAGGGCGACACCGCCC
>CAZQPN010000505.1:0-2742 GCA_964595215.1 uncultured Rubrivivax sp.
CAGCCGCCGGCGAGCAGCCGCCGTCGTTCGCCGGCGTGCTGCGCGAAGCCCAGCACCTTCATCTACAGCACGGGAAAGACGCACGGCATCAGGTTCAGAAGCATGCCGCCGAGCAGCGCGAACAGCAGCGCCAGCGGCAGGCCCAGCCCGCTGCCTGCGACAGCGCCCGCCGGGGCCGCGGCGGGCAGGGGGCCCGGCACCGCCGCGGCGACCGGTGCGCCGATCGCCGGCCAGGGGCCGGCGACCGCCAGTGTCAGCTGCACGCCGGCAGGCTCGCCGGGCGTCGTGAACACGGCCGGCATCGTGGCCGGGCTGGCACTGCGCTGCGGGTCCAGCGGTACGTCAGCGGTCCAGGCCGCGCCGTCCCAGCGCGCCTGCGGCACGGCCGCGTTCTGGATCACGCCAGTGGTCTCGGGGAAGAAGCCGACCTCGCGCCCCTGCCAGGCCGCGGGCAGCCCAGTGACGCGCAGACGCAACACCCCGTCCGCGACGGCGCCTTCGCCGGTGGCGTCGGGCAGGGGGGCCGGCATCGCCTGCTCCGCGGCGGAGAACACCGCCGCATGGCCGACCGTGGCGGCCTGCGCCGGCAGGCGCAGCACGAACTCGCCGTCCTCCGGGATGCACACGTCCTTGCACACCAGCCACTCGGCGCGCAGCCTCACGTCCAGCGCATCGGCGGCAAAGTCCGGCGGCAGCGTGACCTCCACGGGCAGCAGCAGGCGGCCTTCGAAGCCGAAGTTCATCAGCGGCCCGAGCGGCAGCTTGGACGGTGTCGGCCACGCGATCTCGCCGGCTTGCACGCCGGGCGGCAGGTCCCAGGTCAGCAGCGTCGGCAGGCCGGAGTCGCCCGGGTTCTTCCAGTAGGTGTGCCAGTGGGGCTGGTGGTCGATCAACAGGCCGAGCGCGAGCGGCCGGCCGGGGCCGATGCCTTCGGGAGCGTGCGCCACCAGCTCGGCGCGCACCTGCGGCGTGGTGACGACGGATGACGGGATCTGCGCCCACGCCGCCGCCCACCAGGGCAGCAGCAGTGCAAGGGCCAGGAGGGGGGCCAGCAGGAGGGTCGGCAGGGACGTGATTCGACGCATCGCGGTCTTTGGAGGGGGCTGCGGCGCGCGGGTTCCGCGCCCGGGGCGGGTGCGGGCGGGTCGGGCGCGCGCTGTGCGCGCAGTGTCACCGATCCGACCCGTCTGCGTGCCGCGCGGGCTTCGTCGGCCGCATTGCACCGTGAATCCGGCTCCCGCGCGGCGGCGGGGCGGGATCGGCGATGCCGGGCTGCCGCGCGCCATCGACGGCCTCGCAATCCGCACGTGCGCAGCGGGCAAAGCAGGCGCGTTCGGGTTGTCCCGTATAATTCCGAGGCTTTGCCGAACGCGACGGAGCCACACACCATGGGTCAGGGTCCCACGGTCGCCCGAAGGGCCGAGAACGGACAAGCCCACCGGTGGGTTGACGACGAGCAGGCGCCGGACATCCGACCGCTGACGCGGGAGGAGGCGCAGGCCCTGCGCGAGCGTCACCCGACGGTCAGCCCCTGGCGGGTGATCGTCGTGCAGGTCGTGGTCGGCGTGCTGTGGGCGGCCCTGCTGGGGCTCGTCTTCGGCGGGCAGATGTACACATGGTCCGCGCTGTATGGCGCGGCCGTGGTGGTGGTGCCGGGCGTCCTGATGGCGCGCGGCATGACCAGCCGGCTCTCCAGCGTGTCGCCCGGCGCTAGCGCCGTCAGCTTCATGTTGTGGGAGGCCGTGAAAATCGGGGTCGCGGTGGGCATGCTGATGCTGGCCCCGCGGCTCGTGCAGCCGCTGAGCTGGCCGGCCCTGCTGGCCGGCTTGGTGGTGTGCATGAAGGTGTACTGGTTCGCGCTGCTGTGGCGCGGCCGGTGAGAAGACAAACACTGCGAACCTAGCGCAACGGACGGGACACAACACATGGCAGCCGCGGGTCAGGGCCCCACCTCGGGGGAATACGTCCAGCACCACCTCATGCACCTGCAGAATGCCAAGCAGGTGGGCCCGGTCGACTTCTCGGTCGTGAACTTCGACTCGCTGTTCTTCTCGACCACGCTGGGTATCCTGACCTGCTTCGTCCTGTGGCTGGCGGCGCGCAAGGCCACCTCGGGCGCGCCGGGGCGCTTCCAGGCCGCGGTCGAGGTGCTGGTCGAGATGGTCGACAGCCAGGCCAAGGGCATCGTGCACAACGCCCACAGCCGCAAGATGGTCGCGCCGCTGGCGCTGACGGTGTTCATCTGGATCTTCCTGATGAACTTCATGGATCTGATCCCGGTCGATCTGATCCCGCAGATCTGGCACGTCGCCGGCCCGGCGATGGGCCTGCCCGACTACATGCGTGTCGTGCCCACCGCCGACCTGTCGGTGACGATGGGGCTGTCGCTGTCGGTGCTGCTGATCTGCCTGTACTACAACGTCAAGATCAAGGGCCTGGGTGGCTGGGTGCACGAGCTGTTCACCGCCCCCTTCGGCAGCCACCCGGTTCTGTGGCCGATCAACTTCGCGATGCAGATCATCGAGTTCGTCGCCAAGACCGTCTCGCACGGCATGCGACTGTTCGGCAACCTGTACGCCGGCGAGCTGATCTTCATCCTCATCGCGCTGATGGGCGGCGCCTGGAGCCTGTCGGCGACCGGCATCGGCCTGGCCATCGGGCACATCATTGCCGGCAGTGTGTGGGCCATCTTCCACATCCTGATCATCACGCTGCAGGCCTTCGTGTTCATGATGCTGACCC
>CAZQPN010000506.1:0-1239 GCA_964595215.1 uncultured Rubrivivax sp.
CTACTTCCTGCTGCCGGCGGCCTGGGCCTGGGGCTTTGCGTTGGGCAGGCCGGCGGCGGCGCCGGCCGCCGCGCGCGACGCCAGCGCCGGTGCGCCGCCACGCGCGGTGGGGCACGTCCCGGCCTCGGCGGTCATGCCAGGCGCGGCACACGCAAGCCCTGCGATCGCCCTGGGTGGCGTTGCGATGGTGCTGGCGGCCGGCTTCACCGTCGTCGACTACGGGCGCGTGGTGCGCATCTTCGAGCCGGGGTCGGCAGCGGTGCCGCTGGCACAGCGCATCGCCGACGGCCGCCGCAGCTGGCTCTTCGGCCACCACGCGGACTACGCGGCGGCGACCACCGGCGTGCCGCAGCCCGAGGGGCTGCGCGTGTACGACCGGCCGGCGCACTTCCTGCTGGACACGCGGCTGATGGTGGCCTGGACGCAGGCGCTGGACGCCGCCGGCGAGAAGGACAGGGCGCGCCACCTGGCCGCGCGCCTGCGCGAGTTCGGGCCGGCGCGGGCACCGGCGATCTTCCAGGGCTGCCTGCCCGGCGCGGCCGAGGGGTCAGAGGATCCGTTGCTGCCGGACCGCACGGCACCCGGCATCGGCTGCACGCCGCCGTCGCGCCCGGTCGGCTGGCGCGCGTTCGTCAGCCGTTGAGCGCCGCCGGGGCGGGGCCGGCCGCGCTTGCTCAGCCCGCGTCCGGCGCCACCCAGTCGCCCGACTTGCCGCCGTGCTTCTCCAGCACGCGCACGCCGTCGATCACCATGCCGCGGTCGGCCGCCTTGCACATGTCGTAGACGGTCAGCAGGCCGACCTGGACGGCGCACAGCGCCTCCATCTCGACGCCGGTGCGGCCCAGGGTCTCGACCTGTGCCGTGCAGCGCAGCTCGGCGCGCGCCTCGTCGAGCGCAAAGTCGACGGCGACGCGCGTGATCGGCAGCGGGTGGCACAGCGGCACGAGATCCGCGGTGCGCTTGGCGCCCTGGATGGCGGCGATGCGGGCGATGCCGACGACGTCGCCCTTCAACGCCCGCCCCTGCGCGATCAGCGCGAAGGTGGCCGGCTGCATGCGGATGACGCCGGTGGCGCGCGCCACGCGGTGCGTCTCGGCCTTGGCGGCGACGTCGACCATGTGGGCCTGGCCGGCGGCGTCGAAGTGGGTCAGCGGGGAGGTCGGGTCGGGCATCGGTGGCGGACGGTTGGAGGGGGCTGTGCCGGGCGCGGGGCGGGTGGGCCGACCGGGCCCCGCCGGG
>CAZQPN010000506.1:1249-2742 GCA_964595215.1 uncultured Rubrivivax sp.
CGTCGATGGGGGTCGGGGGGGCGGTGGGATGGGTCATCGTGGGGGGCGGGTTGGGGGGGGCTGGGCGGGGGGGGGGGGGGGGGCCCGACCGGGCCCCGCCGGGAACCCGCGTGCCCGTTGGCGGCTCCGACGGTTTCGGCGTGGCGGGCGGCCCATGCGTGCCGCTGGGCCGGGCCTGCCACGCAGACCATCCCAGAGGGCCGCCCCCGGCCCGCACCGGAAACGCGCCAGCAACACGACGCTGTCATGATAGCCAGCTGATGAACCCCTCCCGACGCTGCCGCCCGCGGGCGCTGACCCATTCGCTCGCGCTGGCGCTGGCGGCGTCGCTCGTGCTGCCGGCGTGGCCGGTGCACGCCCAGTCCGCCGGATCGGCGCTGCCCGCGCTCGGTGAGTCGGCGTCCGACGACCTGTCCGTCAGCGACGAACGCCGGCTCGGGCTGCAGATCATGCGCAGCGTGCGCGCCGACCCGCTGTACCTGGACGACCCCGTGCTGCTGGCCTACGTGCAGTCGCTGTGGGAGCCGCTGGTGGTGGCCGGGCGCCAGCTCGGCCACATCGGCGCCGACACCGAGGCGTCGTTCGGCTGGGAGATCTTCCTGGTGCGCGACCGTGCGGTCAACGCCTTTGCGCTGCCGGGCGGCTTCGTCGGCGTGTACCTGGGCCTGATCGCGCTCACCGAGAGCGGCGACGAGCTGGCGTCGGTGCTGGCGCACGAGCTGTCGCACGTCACGCAGCGCCACATCGCGCGCGGCATCGGCAGCTCGCAGCGCGTCGGCCTGGCCAGCATGGCGGCGATGCTGCTGGCGCTGCTGGCGGCCTCACAGGCCGGCAACACCGACATGGCGCAGGCGGCGATCGTCGGCGGGCAGGCGGCGATGGCGCAGGGGCAGCTGAACTTCTCGCGCGACATGGAGCGCGAGGCCGACCGCATCGGCTTCTCGATGTTCGAGTCCGCCGGCTTCGCGCCGCAGGGCATGGCGTCGATGTTCGAGCGCCTGGCCTTCGCGAACCGCCTGTTCGACAGCGGCGCCTTCCCCTACCTGCGCAGCCACCCGCTGACGACCGAGCGCATCGCCGACGCGCGCAGCCGGCTGACGCCGGCGCAGGCCGACGGCGTCGCGGCCTCGGCGCTGCATGCGCTGATGCGAGCCCGCGCGCGCGTGCTGATGGCACCGACCAGCAGCGAGTGGCAGGCCCTGGCGCAGGAAGACGCCAGCACGCCGGATGCGGCGTCGGTGCTCGCCGGGCACGCCCGGCGCGCGCTGGCGGCGGTGCGGCTGCGCGACATCGACCGCGCCGGCCGCGAGGCCACGGCCCTGACGCGCGCGGCCGAGTCGCCCGATGTCGACGCGCCCGCGCGGCAGGCCACCTTCCGCATGGCCGCCGAGGTATGGCTGGCGCTGGAGCAGCCGGACGCGGCCGCCGATGCGCTGGCGCGCGCCGACGCGGCGCAGGGCCGGCCGGGGCTGCTGCTGCAGGCCCAGCTGGCC
>CAZQPN010000507.1:0-2739 GCA_964595215.1 uncultured Rubrivivax sp.
CGTCCATCAGCACACAGGCGCCGGCACCGTCGCTGAACTGGCTGGCGTTGCCGGCGGTGATGACGCCGCCGGGGATGGCCGGACGGATGTCCTTGATGCCGTCGACGGTGGTGCCCGGGCGCAGGCCCTCGTCGGCGCTGACGGTGACCTCCTTGCTGCGCAGGCCCATCACCGGGTCGGCGACGCCGGCGGTCACGGTCACCGGCACGATCTCGTCGTCGAACAGCCGCTTTTCCTGCGCCGCGCAGGCCTTCTGCTGGCTGGCGGCGCCGTACTCGTCCATGCGCGACTTCGGGATCTTGTAGCGCTCAGCCACCTTCTCGGCGGTCTGCAGCATGCTCCAGTAGATCTCGGGCTTCTTCGCCTTCAGCGCCGGGTCGATCAGCATGTGCTGGTTCATCTCCTGCTGCACGCAGGAGATGCTCTCGACGCCGCCGGCGACATAGACCTCGGCCTCGCCGGCGACGATGCGCTGCGCCGCCATCGCGATCGTCTGCAGTCCGCTGGAGCAGAAGCGGTTGACCGTGACGCCGCCGGTGGTGATCGGCAGCCCGGCGGCCAGCGCGATCTGGCGCGCGATGTTCATGCCGGTCGCGCCCTCGGGGTTGGCGCAGCCCATCAGCACGTCCTCGACCGCGGCCGGGTCGATGCCCGCGCGCTCGACCGCGGCCTTGACGGCGAAGCCGCCCAGCGACGCGCCATGGGTCATGTTGAAGGCGCCCTTCCAGCTCTTGGCCAGGGGGGTGCGGGCGGTGGAAACGATGACGGCACGGCTCATGGCAGGGGTCCTCCGGCGGGTATTCGGAACATCGGGGTCAAGAAGCCGACTGCGACAGCAGGCGGTGATAGAAGCGCACCATGTCGGCCAGCTGCTCGACGCCGATGCGCTCGTCGGTGCCGTGCACGCGGGCCAGATCCTCGGATCGGAAACGGATGGGCATGAAGCGGTAGCTGTGCTCGGTGATGGCGTCGAAGTGGCGCGCGTCCGACGCCGCCAGCATCAGGCCCGGTGCCACGATCGCGTCCGGAAACACCTCACGCGCAGCGCGCTCGATCAGCTTGAACGGCCCGGCCTGCGCCGACGACAGCTTGGACGGCTGGAAGGCCACGCCGGTCGGCTGCACCGTGATGCGCGGGTCGGCGATGACGCGCTCCACGTGCGCCTGCACCGAGGCCGGCGTGTCGCCGGGCAGGATGCGGAAGTTGACCACCGCCTCGGCCCGCCCGGGAAGCACGTTCTCCTTGTTGCCGGCGTTGACGATGGTCATCGCCGTCGTCGTGCGCAGCATCGCATTGGTGGCGCCACCGCGCCCCAGCATGCGCTCGACGACCGGCCGCGTGAGCCACAGGTTGCTCAGGGCCACCCGCTGACCGAAGGGCATCTCGGGCGCCACGGCCTCGAACATCTCGGCCGCCGCCCCCTGGATGCCGCCCGGCATCGGGTTCTGGTCTAGCCTCACCAGCGCCGCACTGAGCATGCCGATGGCGCTGCTGCCGGCCGCGGGCGGCATCGACGAGTGCCCGGGTGCGGCGGTGGCCGTGAGCTTGAGCGTGACCGAGCCCTTCTCGGCCAGCGCGATCAGCGCCAGCGGCCGGTCCACGCCCGGCAGCACGCCCTCGGTGACGGCCAGGCCCTCGTCGAGCACGAACTCGAGCTTGACGCCGCGCTGCTGCAGCAGCGCCACCGCCTCGACGGCGCCGCGGCGACCACCGACCTCCTCGTCGTGGCCGTAGAACAGGTAGACCGTGCGGCGCGGCTGGAAACCGGACGCCAGCAGCATCTCCACGGCCTCGAGCTGCGTGACGAGGTTGCTCTTGTTGTCCAGCGTGCCGCGGCCCCAGACATGGCCGTCGGCGATCACGCCCTCGAACGGCGGCCGTGCCCACAGCGCCTCGGTGCCCGGGGCGATCGGCACCACGTCCTGGTGGGCCAGCAGCGCGATCGGCCGCGCCGCCGCATCACTGCCACGCCAGGTGAACAGCAGGCTGTGCGCGCCGATCACGTCGCGCTCGAGCGTGGCATGCACGCGCGGGTAGCGCTGCGCCAGGTGCGCGTGCAGGGCGTCGAAGGCGGCGGCCGCGCCGGCCGGATCGAGCAGGCCGCTGACGGTGCGGGCGCGCACCGTCTGCGCCATCGACGCGGCCACGGCGTCGGCATCGACGGCCAGCTTGGCCAGTGGCGGCGGGTCGACCTGGCGCGAGCCCTGACGAAGCGTGTTGCCGACGACGGCGAGCGCCAGCGTCGCCACCAGCAGCAGCAGGAAGATCAGGACGCGCTTGATCATCGGGAGACCCCGGTCGGCAAAGGTCGGTCAACGGTGCCGTAGGCCCGGCTCACGGGTTGAAGCTCTTGCCTTCGGCCACCAGCCGCGCGAGCAGCGGCGCCGGCTGCCAGAACTCGGCGTCGTCGTGCGGGTTGCGCGCGAAGCGCTTCATCGCCTGCACGACGTTGAACAGCCCCACCGTGTCGGCGTAGCACATCGGCCCGCCGCGCCACAGCGGAAAGCCGTAGCCGGTGAGGTAGACCATGTCGATGTCGCTCGCCTTGCTGGCGATGCCCTCCTCGAGGATCTTCGCCGCCTCGTTGACGAGCGAGAACACGAGCCGGTGCACGATCTCGTCGTTCGCGATCCGGCGCGGTGCGATGCCGAGCGCGGCGCGGTGCTTGTCGATCATCTCGACCACCAGTGGCGACGGCACCGGCTTGCGAGAGCCGGCCGGGTAGTCGTACCAGCCGGC
>CAZQPN010000508.1:0-2289 GCA_964595215.1 uncultured Rubrivivax sp.
ACGCGCCGCCGCCGCGCCGGCCGGCACGCGCTGGACCGCCACGCCGGCGGCGGCGGCCGCGGCCGAGGCCTGGCTCGGACAGCCGGTGGCGGCGCTCGGCGACGCCGAACGCGCGTTGGAGGCAGCCAATGGGGGCTGGAGCTTCCGCCAGTTCTCGCTCGCGCCGCGCCGCCGCGGCGCCGGTGCGCTGCGCGACGCATGGCGTCGGCTTCGCGAGCCGGCGCTGCGGCCGGTGCGCTGGGGCCTGGCGGCGCTCGTTGCGGTCCAACTCGTCGGCCTGAACGCCTGGGCCTGGCAGGAGCGCCAGGCGCTGCAGACCCGACGCGAGGCCATGGTGGCCCTGCTGCAGCAGACCTACCCGGAGGTCCGCACCGTGCTCGACGCGCCGCGCCAGATGGCGCGCCAGACCGAGGCCCTGCGCGCCGCGGCCGGCCGCCCCGGCGAGGGCGACCTCGAAACCCTGCTCGGCGTCGCCGCCGGTGCCTGGCCGGCCGGCCTGCCAGCGGCGACGGCACTGCAGTTCGAGCGTGGCCGGCTGACCATCGGCGCCCCCGGCTGGGACGCGGCGCGCATCGCGGCGCTGCGCGAGCCGCTGCAGGCCGCCGGCTGGTCCGTCGGTTACAGCAACGGCCAGCTGACGCTGGCTCGAACCGCCCAGGAGGCCCGATGAGCGCCAGCCCGACCACCGCCCCGCCATCCGTGGGCGTCGCCGCGGCCGGCGCGTCCGCTGGGGCCGCCGGCGCGTTGCACACGCGCTGGGCCGCCCTGGGTGCCCGGGAGCGCCTGGCCGTCACGGCGGCCGCGCTGGTGCTCGGGCTGGCGGTCGTCTGGCTGTTCGCGCTGCAGCCCGCGCTGCGCACGCTGCGCGAGGCGCCGGTCGAACGGGCGCGGCTGGATGCGCAGTGGCAGGCGATGCAAAACCAGGCCGCCGAGGCCGGCGAACTGCGCGCCGCCACGCCGCTGGCGCCCGGTCTGGCCGCGCAGGCGCTGCAGGCGGCGACCGACCGCCTCGGCGACGCCGGCACGCTGTCGCTGCAGGGCGACCGTGCCGTGCTGAGCGCCAACGGCGTCGACGGCCCGGCGCTGCTGCGCTGGCTGGGCGAGGCCCGCCGCGGCGCGCGTGCCCAGCCGGTCGAGGTGCGACTGACGCGCGACGGACGCGGCTGGAGCGGCACCGTCGTGCTGGCCATCGGAGGCGGGGCGTGAGCGCCGCCCGGCGCGCGGGTCTCATGGCCGGGGCCCGGCCGCTGCGGCTGTGGCGGTGGGCCGCCGCCGGGACGATGCTCGGCGCCACCGCGGCGGCGATTGCCTCCGTGCCGGCAGCGTGGCTGGCGCGCTCGGTGGCGCAGCTGACCGACGACCGCGTGCTGCTGGCCGATGCGCGCGGCACGCTGTGGTCGGGCGACGCGATGACGGTGCTCGGCGCCGGCGCCGGCAGCCGCGACGCCGCCGTCCTGCCCGGACGCCTGCACTGGTCGCTGCACTGGCGCGACGGCGCGTTCGAGCTCGCGCTGCGCCAGGCCTGCTGCCTGCGCGGCGCGCCGCGGCTGCGCATCGAACCGGGCTGGCGACGCATCGCGGTCGCGCTGGCGCCAGGCGTCGGCGCGACAAGCGACCTGCTGGGCCAGTGGCCGGCGGCCTGGCTGGGCGGCCTGGGCACGCCTTGGAACACGCTTCAGCTGGCCGGCGACCTGCGGCTGGCCAGCTCGGGCATGCGCTTCGAGCGCGTGCTCGGGCGCTGGCAGGTCAGCGGCTCGGCGCGCGTCGAACTCGCCGACATCGCGTCGCGGCTGGCGACGCTGCCGCGACTGGGCAGCTACCGGCTGGAGATCGACGCCCCGCCGGGCACCGCCCCCGGCACGGCGCAACTCGCTCTGCACACCGACGAGGGCCCGCTCCAGCTCGACGCGCGCGGCCAGTGGGCGGCGACCGGGCTGCGGCTGCGCGGCGAGGCGCGCGCCGCGCCCGGCTCGGAAGCGGCGCTCGACAACCTGCTCAACATCATCGGCCGCCGTCAGGGCGACCGTTCGCTGATCACCATCGGATAGCCTTCGGATGACCATGTCGCTGCCCACCCGATCCACCCTGCCGCGTCTGGCCGCGCTCGCCCTGCCCGTGGGCCGAACGGTCGCGCTCGCCCTGGCGCTGGCCGCCGCGGGCCAGCCTGCTTCGGCCCAGGACCGCGCCCCCGGCGAGCCGGCGGCGGGGGGGGCGCGCCCGCCCCGGGAAGGGAACATATGGAAAGCCCGCACCGAAGCCGGGTCGCGGCCCGGAGCGGCCCTGGTGGGG
>CAZQPN010000508.1:2299-2739 GCA_964595215.1 uncultured Rubrivivax sp.
GTCAACGCCGACATCGAAGCCGTGACGCG
Organism: uncultured Rubrivivax sp.; assembly: GCA_964595215.1. Taxonomy (GTDB): domain Bacteria; phylum Pseudomonadota; class Gammaproteobacteria; order Burkholderiales; family Burkholderiaceae_C; genus Rubrivivax. The sequence goes on from CAZQPN010000508.1 coordinate 2,329, forward strand.
CGCCTTCGCGGCAATGATCGGACGCCAGATCGCGGTCGACCCGCGTGTGCGCGGCACCATCACCGTCTACACCGAGCAGCCGGTGAGCGTGCGCGACGCCTACCTGACCTATCTGTCGGCGCTGCGCGGGCTGGGCTTCGCGATGGTCGACGCCAGCGGGCTGCTGAAGGTCGTTCCCGAGGCCGAGGCCAAGCTGCAGACCGGGACCGTCTCGGTCGGCGAGGTCGAGGTGCGCGGCGACCAGATCATCACGCAGATCTTCCCGCTGCAGCACGAGAACCCGAACAACCTGGTGGCAGTGCTGCGCCCGCTGATCACGGCCAACAACACGATCAACGCCAACCCGGGCAGCAACTCGCTGGTGATCACGGATTACGCGTCCAACCTGAAGCGCCTGGGGCAGATCATCGC
>CAZQPN010000509.1:0-2735 GCA_964595215.1 uncultured Rubrivivax sp.
TTGCTGGTGGAGCAGTTGCAGCGCATCAGCCAGGGCGAGCCGCCGCTGTCGCCCAGCATCGCGCGCCGGGTGATGGCCTACTTCACCGAGAAGGCCAAGCCCGCCCAGGCGCAGAACAATCTGCTGCCCAACGTGTCGCTGACCGAGCGTGAGAGCGAAGTCCTGCTGCGCGTGGCCAAGGGCTACACGCTGCCCGAGATCGGCGTCCAGCTGGGCCTGAGCCGGCACACGATCGCCGACTACGTCAAGCAGATCTACCGCAAGCTCAACGTGAGCTCGCGCGCCGAGGCGGCGCTGGAGGCGCAGCGGCTCGGCTTGTTCGGGCGCTGAAGGCGCGCACCGCGACCGGTGCGGGCGGGGACGCCGCGCCACCGGATAATCGGGCCGATGATCGGACGACTCGTCGGAACCCTCGCCGCCAAGGCGCCCCCGCAGGTGCTGGTCGACGTGCACGGCGTCGGCTACGAGGTCGACGTGCCGATGAGCACCTTCTACGGCCTGCCGGCGCTCGGCCAGCCGGTGACGCTGCTGACGCACTTCGTCGTGCGCGAGGACGCCCAGCTGCTCTACGGCTTCGCCACCGAGACCGAGCGCGCGACCTTCCGCGAACTGGTGAAGATCAGCGGCGTCGGGCCGCGCACGGCGCTGGCCATCCTGTCCGGGCTGCCGCCGGCCGAGCTGGCGCAGGCCGTCACCGCGCAGGACGCCGGCCGTCTGGTCAAGGTGCCGGGCATCGGCAAGAAGACCGCCGAGCGGCTGCTGCTGGAGCTCAAGGGCAAGCTTGGCCCTGACCTCTCGCTGCCCGGGGCCGGCCCGGCCGCCAGCGAGGCCCACAACGACATCGTGCAGGCGCTGCTGGCGCTGGGCTACAACGAGCGCGACGCCAAGGCCGCGCTGAAGGCGCTGCCCGAGGACGTCGGCGTCGCCGACGGCATCAAGCGCGCGCTGAAGTCGCTGTCGCGCTGACGGGCCGCGTGCGGTCCGTCAAGCGGCCGACCGCCCACAGGCCGGCCACCAGCGCCACCACGGTGGCGACCTGCCCGCCCGTCGACAGGCGATGGGCGTGCCACAGGAAGACGCTGGTGGCTGCCAGCAGCCCCGCGAACAGCGCCGCGGCCGTCCATGCGGTCGCCCGCGTCAGCGGCGGGTCGTGGCGCTCGACGGCGGCCAGGTCGAAGGCCGGCTGTGGCCAGCGCGCCGCGACGTCGGCCGGCCGCCAGCCGGGCGGCTTGAACCAGATGCGCAGCTTGTCCGCCCAGGCGCTGGCGCGCCGGCTGTCGCGCGCCAGCGCGGCGTAGACCTGCAGGTTGGCCCACAGCGGGTCCCAGCTGCGCAAGGGCGTGCGCGTGCCGTAGACGCAGGGCTCCTCGTCGCGCTCGTCGGCGAAGGTGCCGAACAGCCGGTCCCACAGGATCAGGATGCCGCCGTAGTTCTTGTCGACGTAGCGGTCGTTCACGGCGTGGTGCACGCGGTGGTTGCTGGGGCTGCAGAACCAGCGGTCGAACCAGCCCAGCCGGCCGACCTGCTGCGTGTGGACCCAGAACTGGTAGAGCAGGTCGACCAGCGCGACGACGCCGAACACCAGCGGAGGGAAGCCCAGCAGCGCCATCGGCAGGTAGAAGACCCAGCCGCCGATCCAGCCGGTGCTGGTCTGCCGCAGCGCGGTCGACAGGTTGTAGTCCTCACTCTGGTGGTGCACCGCGTGCGCCGCCCACAGCAGCGCGACGCGGTGGCCGGCGCGGTGGTGCCAGTAGTAGCAGAAGTCGTACAGCAGCAGCCCGGCGACCCAGACCCAGGCCTCGTCGGCCGGCAGCCGCCACGGCGCGAGGGCCTCGAACACTGCCACGTACAGGGCGACCAGCAGCAGCTTGCTGAAGACGCCGGTGAGCTGGCTCGCGACACCCAGCCCGATGCTGCTGAGCGCGTCGGCCAGACGGTAGGTGTCGCGCCCGCGCAGCCGGCCGACGGCGAACTCGAGCGCGATCAGCACCAGGAACACCGGTGTGGCCAGGACGATGATCTGCGCATCGGTCATGGCCGCATTGTCCCGGCTGGCGCGGCGCCGGCGCTCGGGGCTGGCCCGCAGGCGCGGGGTGCCCCGCGCCTGCGCGCCGCGGCGTCAGTGCTTGCCGCCGTGGCCCTGCATGCCACCGCCGGCGCCGCCCAGGGGCCGCACCGGGGCCTGGACCTCGATGGTCTCGCGCTGGCCGTCGCGGCCCTCGACCACCAGCGTCACCGGCACCGCTTGGCCCGCGCTGACCGGCTGCTTCAGGTCCATCAGCATCACGTGATAGCCGCCGGGCTTGAGCTCGACCGGCTGGCCGGGCGGCAGCTCGAGCGCCGGCACCGCCCGCATGCGCATCACGTCGCCGGCCATCGCCATCTCGTGGATCTCGACGACGCCGGCCACCGGCGACGACGCCGAGACCAGGCGCCCGCCGGCGACCGACGTCAGGGTGGCGAACATGCCGGTGCTCTTCTGCTGCGCGACGGTGCCGCGCACCCAGGGGTCGGTGACGGTGGTCTGGGCCTGCGCCAGCGGGTGGGCGAGCAGGGCGGCGGCCAGGCTGGCCTGGAGGAGGAGGTGTTTCATGGAGGATCCTTTCGGTGTGCCGGCGCCGCGTGTCGCGATCGGGCGGCGGGCGGGTGCGCGCCGCCGGGGCGTGGATGGGGCGGTCTTGCGCGGGGGTCGGTCGGAAGGCGGCGCGCGGCGTGCGCGCACGCGGGCGCTCAGG
>CAZQPN010000510.1:0-2723 GCA_964595215.1 uncultured Rubrivivax sp.
GCCGCCGGTGGGCGCCTCCCAGTCCAGCATCTCGCCAGCGCAGAAGAGGCCCGGGCGCGCGCGCAGCATCAGGCCGTCGTCCAGGGACTCGAAGGGCACACCTCCGGCGCTGCTGATGGCCTCGGCGACCGGCCGCGGCGCGAACAGGTCGATCGGGAGGGCCTTGATCGCCGCGGCCAGCGCCGCCGGGTCGGCCACGGCCTCGCGCGGCAGCAGTTCGTGCAGCAGCGCGGTCTTGACGCCGGACAGGCCAAGGCGCGACTTCAGGTGCGTCGCCAGCGAGCGGCTGCCGCGGGGGTGCGTCAGCTCGCGCGCGACCTCGGCCTCGGACCGTGTCGGCAGCAGATCGAGCCAGACCCGCACGGTGCCGTCGCGCGCGATGGCCTCGCGCAGCGCGGCCGAGGCGGCGTAGACGAGGCTGCCTTCGAGGCCATAGTCGCTGACGACGAACTCGCCGCGCTGCACGACCCGCCGCTGCCCGCCGGGGGCGGCCGGGTCCGGCTCGTCCCAGGCCAGCGCGACCGCCTTCAACGGCGCGCCGGCGAAGCGCTCGCGCAGATGCGGGCTCCAGGGCCGCTCGAAGCCGCAGTTGGCCGCACGCAGCGGCCGCACCGGGATCCCCAGCGCCACCAGCCAGGGCACCCATTGGCCGTCCGACCCGAGGTGCGGCCAGCTGGCCCCGCCGAGTGCAAGCACGACGGCGTCGGCAGCCACGGTCACCGGGCCGGCGACGGTGTCGAAGCGCGGCGCGCCATCGGCAGCCCAACCGGTCCAGCGGTGTCGCATGTGGAAGGCCACGCCCTGCCCGCGCAGGCGGTGCAACCAGGCACGCAGCAGCGGCGCCGCCTTGAAGTCCACCGGGAAGACACGCCCAGAGCTGCCGACGAAGGTCTCGATGCCCAGGCCTCGCGCCCAGGCGCGCACGGCCTCGCCGTCGAACGCGGCCAGGCAGGCGCGCAGCCGGGCCGCCCGTTCCCGGTAGCGGCCGACGAAGGGCTCGAAGGGCTCGCCGTGCGTCAGGTTCAGGCCCCCCTTGCCGGCGAGCAGGAACTTGCGGCCGGCCGACGGCATCGCGTCGAAGACCTCGACCGCGATGCCGGCGCCAACCAGCACCTCGGCGGCCATCAGGCCTGCCGGGCCGGCGCCGACGACCACCACGCGCTGCGTCATGCCGCCACCGGGTGCGCCCGAGGCGGTGCGCACGGCACGCGCGTCATCCCGTCACGCCTCAGCCGCCGCGCAAGGCCTCGCGCAGCCTCTGGCCGATCTCCGGCCGCTCCTTGAACGGGTCGGTCGGGTTGCGCTGCATCATGCGGTCCTCGAGCAGCACCTGCACCCCGCCCAGCGCCTTCGGGTGGCTGTAGATGTAGAAGCGACGCTCGGCCATCGCGTCGAACACGAACTGCGCCACCTGGTGCGCGGTCAGCTTGCCGCTCGTGACCGCCTTGTCGCTCATCGCCTGCGCGATCAGCTGGCTGCGTGTGGGGCGCGCTGCCTCGTCCGTCATGTGGGCCGGGCGGTTGCGCTCGCTGCGATGGATGCCGGTCGGAACGAAGTACGGGCACAGCACATGGGCGTGCACCTGTTCCGTGACCAGCGACAGGTCCTGGAACAGCGTCTCGCTGATGCTGACGACCGCGCTCTTGGTCGCGTTGTAGACACCCATGTTGGGTGCGTTCAACAGCCCAGCCATCGATGCCGTGTTGACGATGTGGCCGTGGTAAGCCGGGTCGGCCGCGGCGGCGGCCAGCATCAGCGGCGTGAACACGCGCACGCCGTGCGCCACGCCCATCAGGTTGACGCCGACGACCCACTCCCAGTCCTTGACCGAGTGCTCCCAGATCAACCCGCCGGCGCCGACGCCGGCGTTGTTGAAGACGAAGTGCGGGGCGCCGAAGCGCGCCATCGTCGCCGCGCCGAGCGCATCGACGTCGGCCGCCTTCGACGCGTCGGTGCGGTGCGCCAGCACCTCGGCGCCGAGGCCGGCGACCTCCTGCGCCGCCAGCTCCAGCGCCTCGGGCTGCACGTCGGCGAGCACCACCCTCATGCCACTGCGTGCGGCGATGCGCGCGGCCTCCAGGCCGAAGCCCGAGGCCGCGCCGGTGATGACTGCCACACGACCCTGCCATGCCTTGCCTTCGTCGTTCATCTCGTCTCCTCGTCGTCGATCGGGTCGCGCTGTCCGGCGCCCGACGCCGGCCGCTGCGCCGTGCATGCGGTGCGCGGGCCTTGGCGCTGACGGCTTGCCATCCTGCGCATCGGGTCAGGCTGGCACCGGCATCGCCCGCTGCACCAGCGCACGCTGAGGCAGCGACGCCGGCAGCAGCCCGAAGACGTCGGCCGCGCCGTCCAGGCGGCTGGCACAGAAGGCGTCGGCCACCTCCGCCGGGCTGTGCGCGTACAGCAGCGAGGCCTGCAGCAGCAGCGCGACCTCGCGCGCCAGCCGCCTGGCGCCAGCTTCGGACGCCGGACCTGGGTCGCCTGGAGCGCCTGCGTCATCGCCCTGGAGCTCGAGCAGCGACAGCACGCGTGCGGCCTGACGCTCGACGGCTGGCAAGGCCGCACGCGCCGCGGCGGTCTCGTGCATCAGCGCGTCGACCACCGGGCCGTGGCGTGACCCCGGCGCGGCGCGGCCCGATCGCAGCGCGCGCAGCAGGTCGAGCGCCTGGATGTTGCCGGCGCCTTCCCAGATCGAGTTCAGCGGCATCTCGCGGTAGATGCGC
>CAZQPN010000511.1:0-2716 GCA_964595215.1 uncultured Rubrivivax sp.
CGCCGACCTGCTCGGCGATTGCGACCGACTCGCCCAGCCGGACCAGCTTGCCCAGGTAGCTCTCGAGCGCGTGCACCGGCACGCCGGCCATCACGACCGGCTCGCCGGCGCTCTGGCCGCGCGTGGTCAGCGTGATGTCGAGCAGCCGGTGCGCCCGGCGCGCGTCGTCGTAGAAAAGCTCGTAGAAGTCGCCCATCCGGTACAGCACCAGCGTGTCCGGGTGGTCGGCCTTGATGCGCAGGTACTGCTGCATCATGGGCGTGTGGGCGCTGAGGTCGACCGCACAGGGCGGCGTCGGGGGGCTCGGCTCGGTCATGGCGCCGGCGATGTTAGGTCAGGCCGCCCGGGCTCCCGCACGGCGCACAGGGCAGCGAGACGCCCGCCGGCGTCCCCCGGCCGGCCCGCCGGGCCGACCGGCGCGTCACGGCCGTTCCGGCGCGGCCGACGACGGGGCCGGCCGCGGTGGCCCGAGGCGCCGCAGCACATGCACCACGGTGCCGTCCTCGGGCGACGCCTCGATCTCGAATCCGAGCTTGCGCGCCAGCGCGAGCATCCGCGCGTTTTCGGCCAGCACCAGGCCCATCATCACGGCGTAGCCGTCGCGGCGTGCCCGACGCAGCAGACAGGACAGCAACTGCCGCGCCAGCCCGCAGCCGCGCCAGTCCTCGGCTACCGTGAGCGCAAATTCGCAGGTCGAGTCGTCGTCCGGCGCGGCCTGCACGTACTGTGCCGCGCCGACGATGTCGAAGCCTCCCCGTCGAGGCACCGTGGCCACGAACACGAAGTCCCGCCCCGGCAGCGGGTGCACGCCGCGCGCGAGTGCCGCCGGGCTGAGGTTCTTCTTGTGGTGCAGGAAGCGGTCGCGGCGGGAGGCCGCCGACAGGAGATCGAAGGCGCGCTGGATGGCCGGCGCGTCGGACTCGGTGATGGCGCGCAACGTGACTTCCCGTCCGTCGTGCAGTCGCAGCCGCCGTGGGCGATACGGTGGGGGCTTCTTCGCCACGCGCACGTCAGCCCGGCTCGACCGCTGCCGGCGCAGCGGCCCTGGCCGAGGCCTTGTCGCGCAGCTCGCGGCGCAGGGTCTTGCCGATGTTGCTCTTCGGCAGCGGGTCGTTGCGGAACTCGACGACGCGCGGCAGCTTGTAGCCCGTCAGGTGCAGCTTGCAGTGCGCCAGCACGTCGGCTTCGGTCAGCGCCGGGTCCTTGCGCACGACGATCGCCTTGACCGCCTCGCCGGCGCGCGCGTCGGGCACGCCGATGACCGCGGCCTCCAGCACGCCGGGATGCAGCGCCAGGACGTCCTCGACCTCGTTCGGAAAGACCTTGAAGCCGGAGACGACGATCATGTCCTTCTTGCGGTCCGTGAGGTGGAAGCGGCCGCGTTCGTCCATCGTGCCCATGTCTCCGGTGCGCAGCCAGCCGTCGGGGCGCAGCACCTGGGCCGTGTCCTCGGGCCGGTTCCAGTAGCCCTTCATCACCTGCGGTCCGCGCAGCGCGATCTCGCCCACCTCGCCGGGTGGCAGCGGCTGGCCGTCGCCGTCGACGATCGCCGCCTCGGTGCTCGGCAGCGGCACGCCGATGCCGCCGCTCCACTCGGCGATGTCGACCGGGTTGGCGATCGCCACCGGGGCCGATTCGGTGAGCCCGTAGCCTTCCACCAGCGGCACGCCGGTGGCCTGCTTCCAGCGGTGCGCCACCACCTGCTGCACCGCCATGCCGCCGGCCACCGCGAGCTTGAGCCGGCCGAGATCGACCTCGGCGAATCCCGGCGCGTCCAGCAGCGCCCGGAACAGCGTGTTGACGCCGATGATCGCCGACGGGCGCGCGGCCTTCAGCGTCTTGATGAAGGCCGGCATGTCGCGCGGGTTCGCCACCAGCACGGTCTGCGTCCCGGTGCTGAAGAACGACAGCGCGCCGGTCAGCGCGAAGACGTGGTACAGCGGCAGCGGGATGACCAGCGTCTCGGCGCCGTCCTTCATGCCGGGCCCGATCCAGGCCGCCACCTGCAGCACGTTGGCCACCATGTTGCCGTGGCTGAGCATCGCCCCCTTGGCCACGCCGGTGGTGCCGCCGGTGTACTGCAGGAAGGCGAGGTCGTCGCGGCCCAGCGTCACCTCGTCGAAGGTCCGGGCGCGGCCGGCGGCCAGCGCCTGTCTGAAATCCACCGCACCGTCAAGCCGCCAGGGCGGTACCAGCTTCTTGACGTGCTTGACGACCGCGTTGGTCAGCACGCGCTTGAAGGTCGGCAGCAGGTCGCCCACCTGCGTCGTGAAGACCGTGCGCACCGGCGTCGAGCCGATCACCTGCGCCAGCGTGTGGGCGAAATTCTCGAGCACCACGATGGCCACGGCGCCGGCGTCGGCGAGCTGGTGCCTGAGTTCGCGCGCCGTGTACAGCGGGTTGACGTTGACCGCCACCATGCCGGCGCGCAGGATGCCGAACAGCGCGACCGGGTATTGCAGCAGGTTGGGCAGCATGAGGGCGACGCGGTCGCCGCGCTGCAGCCGGGCGTCCTTCTGCAGCCAGGCGGCAAAGGCGCGGCTGGCGTCGTCGAGCTGACGGAAGCTCATCGCGCTGCCCATCGAGCTGTAGGCCGGCAGCTCGGCAAACCGCGTGCAGCTGACGGCCAGCATGTCCTTCAGCGACGCGTAGGTGTCGACGTCGATCTGCGCCGGCACGCCGGGCGGGTACTGCGAGAGCCAGGGTCTGTCCATCG
>CAZQPN010000512.1:0-2716 GCA_964595215.1 uncultured Rubrivivax sp.
TGACCATGCAGCCGATGGGCACGTTCTCGCGGATCTTGAAGCCGGCGATCGCCTTGCGCGACTTGGTCACGACCGGTTTCTGGCCGGAGATCTTGGACAGATCGCTGACCGCGTGCTCCATCACCTTCTTGTCGGCGACGGCCTCGCTCACGCCCATGTTGAGCGTGATCTTCTCCAGGCGCGGCACCTGCATCACCGATTTGTAGCCGAACTTGGCCATCAGATCGGGGATGATCTTGTCCTTGTAGTAGGCCTGCAGGCGGGCCTGGACGGCGGGTTGCTGTTGTGCCATCTCGGTGGTCCTTGCCTTACGCCTTGATCTCGTCGCCGCTGGACTTGAAGACGCGCAGTTTCTTGCCGTCGTCCTGCAGCTTGATGCCCACGCGGTCGGCCTTGCCGGTTGCGGGGTTGTAGATCGCGACGTTGGACTGGTGGATCGGCATCGTCTTGTCGACGACGCCGCCGGTCGTGCCCTTCATCGGGTTGGGCTTGACGTGCTTCTTCACGATGTTTACGCCCTCGACGACGATACGGTCGGCGTCGACGCGCTGCGTGACGGTGCCGCGGCGGCCCTTGTCGCGGCCGGTCAACACGACGACCTGGTCGCCTTTGCGAATCTTGTTCATGGTGGGTCCTCCGGTCGGGCCGCGCGTCAGAGCACTTCCGGCGCCAGCGAGACGATCTTCATGAAACGCTCGGAGCGCAACTCGCGCGTCACCGGGCCGAAGATGCGCGTGCCGATGGGCTCGAGCTTGTTATTCAGCAGCACGGCAGCGTTGCCGTCGAACTTGATGAGCGAGCCATCCGGCCGACGCACGCCCTTGGCCGTGCGCACAACGACGGCGCTGTAGACCTCGCCCTTCTTGACACGACCGCGCGGCGCGGCTTCCTTGATGCTGACTTTGATGACATCACCGATGCCCGCGTAGCGCCGCTTGGAGCCGCCGAGCACCTTGATGCACATGACGGACTTCGCGCCCGTGTTGTCGGCCACGTCGAGCCGCGATTGCATTTGGATCATCGTGTGTTCCCAACTTGGACCCGCCACCATCGTCGCGTCGAGCGAGACAGTCGCCGGCCAGTCTTGGGCCCCTGGTTTGGGAGAGAGCCGAAGGCATTGACCAGCAGCACTTGCCAGTCACCCGCTTTCGGCGAAGCTTTGGATTATCGGACGGATTCGACGCACGTGTCAAGCGGGCATCTTGCGCCGCCGGACGGCACTCAGTGGCCCGTCTTCACCTGGGAAAGCATGGTGTCGGCGTCGCTGACCTCGAACTTGCCCGGCGCCTCGATGTTCAGCGTCTTGACGACACCGTCCTTGACCAGCATCGAGTAGCGGTTGGAGCGCAGCCCCATGCCGCGCGCCGTGAGGTCGAGCGTCAGGCCGGTGGCCTGGGTGAACTCGGCGCTGCCGTCGGCCATCATGCGCACCTTGCCGCCGGTGTGCTGGTCGCGCCCCCAGGCGCCCATCACGAAGGCGTCGTTGACCGACACGCACCAGATCTCGTCGACGCCGGCGGCCTTGAACGCTTCCGCGTGCTCGACGAAGCCCGGCACGTGCTTGGCCGAGCAGGTGGGCGTGAAGGCGCCCGGCAGCGCGAAGATGGCGATCTTCTTGCCGGCGGTGGCTTGCTCGATGTCGAAGCTATTGGGGCCGAGCGAACAGCCGTTGCCTTCGACCTCGATGAATTCCTGCAGGCTGCCGGCGGGCAGCTTGTCTCCGACTTTGAGCATGGATAGGGTCTCCTGACGATGGAACAAGGCGACCGGGGCTGGTGGTTCCAGCGAGCGGTCGCCTGTGGGGGGATCCGGGCCATGAGCCCGACGGGAGCGGGCCTTGCAGCCCGCGGCGTCAGACCAGCTTGGCCTTCTCGATCAGGCGCGTAACGACCCAGGACTTGGTCTTGCTGATCGGCCGGCCTTCGGCGATCTCGACCATGTCGCCCATCTTGTACTCGCCCTTTTCGTCGTGGGCGTGGTACTTGCGGGAACGGGCCACGATCTTGCCGTAGAGCTCGTGCGCGTTGCGGCGCTCGACCAGCACGGTGACGGTCTTGGCACGCTTGTCGCTGACGATCCGGCCGACGAAGGTGCGGGTGTTCTTCACCGGCGCGGCCGGAACTTCGGCGGCCCCGGTGACTTGAGCTTCGCTCATTTGGCGGCTCCCTTCTTCTTCTCGATCAGCACGGTCTTGACACGGGCGATGTCGCGACGCGTCTTGCCCAGTTGCGAGTTGTTGGTCAGTTGCTGCGTGGCACGCTGCATGCGCAGGCCGAAATGGGCCTTCAGCAGGTCGGAGACTTCCTTCTCCAGCGCCGCCACGTCCTTGGTGCGCAGTTCAGATGCTTTCATCGACATGTCTTTCGGTCACGCGCCGACCTGGCGGGCGACGAAGGTGCAGCGCAGCGGCAGCTTGGCCGCGGCCAGCGTGAAGGCCTCGCGCGCCAGCGTCTCGGGCACGCCGTTGATCTCGTAGAGCACCTTGCCGGGCTGGATCTCGGCCACGTAGAACTCGGGGTTGCCCTTGCCGTTGCCCATGCGCACTTCGGCCGGCTTCTGCGAAATCGGCTTGTCGGGAAAGATGCGGATGAAGATGCGGCCGCCGCGCTTGATGTGGCGGCTGATGGCGCGGCGGGCGGCTTCGATCTGGCGTGCCGCGATGCGGCCGCGCTCGGTGGCCTTGAGGCCGAATTCGCCGAACGACACCAGCGCGCCA
>CAZQPN010000513.1:0-2708 GCA_964595215.1 uncultured Rubrivivax sp.
CCCGCGAGGCCTGGTCGATCGACAACGGCCTGCTGACGCCGACGATGAAGCTCAAGCGCGCGCGCATCGAGCAGGCAATCGCCGACGCCCTGCCGGCGTGGTACGAGCGCAAGGGCGTGCAGTGGCATTGACCGCGCCGGCGGCGCAGCGCGCGACGGCCGCCCACGGCCGGGACGCCGCCAACGACGGCCGGCGAACCGCGCGCCATGGCGGCGACCATGTCGCCGCGGCGCTGCAGGCGCAAGGGGCCACCTGCATCTTCACGCTGTGCGGCGGCCACATCTCCCCTATCCTGTCGGCGGCCAAGGCGCGCGGCCTGCGCATCGTCGACACGCGCGACGAGGCGACCGCCGTCTTCGCCGCCGATGCGCACGCCAGGCTGACCGGTCGGCCCGGCGTGGCCGCCGTCACCGCCGGGCCCGGCATCACCAACACCATCACCGCGCTGAAGAACGCGCAACTTGCGCAGTCTCCGGTGGTGCTGATCGGTGGCGCGGCGCCGACGGCGCTGCAGGGCCGGGGCGCGCTGCAGGACATCGACCAGCGCCGGCTGGTGGCGCCGCACGTCAAGCGCTTCTTCAAGCTGCGCGCGGTGCGCGACCTGGCGCCGGCGGTCGCCGAAGCGTTCGCCCTGGCCGCCGGCGGCGTCCCGGGGCCGGTGTTCCTGGAGTGCCCGGTGGACCTGCTGTACGACGAGGCGTCGATCCGCCAGTGGTACGCCGACGCTGCCGGCAAGGGCACCGGCCTGGCAGACCGGGCGTTGCGCTGGTACCTGAACCGGCACGCGGCACGCATGTTCGCCGGTGCGGCCGACACGCCGCCGCCGGTGGCACGCCCGGTGGCGCTGCCGGCGGCCGGCGGCAGCGCCGTCGCCGCGACGGCGGCCGCGCTGGGCAAGGCCGAACGCCCGCTGATGGTGATCGGCAGCCAGGCGGTCGTGAACGCCGCGCGCGCCGATGCCCTGGCCTCGGCCGTCGAACGGCTCGCCATCCCGGTCTACCTGTCGGGCATGGCGCGCGGCCTGCTCGGGCGCGACCACCCACTGCAGATGCGGCACGCACGCCGGCAGGCGCTCCGCGAGGCCGACACCGTGCTGCTGGCTGGCGTGCCGTGCGACTTCCGGCTCGACTACGGCCGCCACGTGCGGCGCCACGCGACGCTGATCGCGGCCAACCGCAGCGCGCGCGACGCGCGGCTGAACCGGCGCCCCGCGGTGGCGCTGATCGGCGACGCCGGCCTCGCGATCGAGGCGCTGGCCGACGCCGTCGCGCCGGCACCGGCGTGGGCCGGCTGGCGCGAGGTGCTGCGCGGCCGCGACGCCGCGCGAGAGGCCGAGATCGAGACCCAGGCCGGCGTGGCGGGCGAGTTCGTCAACCCGCTGGCGCTGCTGCGCGCGCTCGACGCCGAGGCCGCCGGCGATGCCGTCTTCGTCGCCGATGGCGGCGACTTCGTCGCCACCGCCAGCTACGTGCTGCGCCCGCGCGGGCCGCTCGGCTGGCTCGACCCGGGCGCCTTCGGCACCCTGGGCGTCGGCGCCGGCTTCGCGCTCGGCGCGGCGATGGCGCGCCCCGGGCGCGAGGTCTGGATCGTCTTCGGCGACGGTGCCTGCGGCTGGAGCCTGGCCGAGTTCGACAGCTTCGTGCGCCAGCGCATCCCGGTGATCGCCGTCGTCGGCAACGACGCCGGCTGGACGCAGATCGCGCGCGAGCAGGTCAAGATGCTGCAGGACGACGTCGCCACGGTGCTGGCGCGCACCGACTACCACCGCGTGGCCGAGGGCTTCGGTGCCGCCGGCCTGTGCGTGAAGTCCGGGGCCGAGGTCGGCCCAGCGTTGCAGCAGGCGCGCGAGATCGCGCGTGGCGGGCGGCCGGTGCTGGTGAACGTCTGGCTGGAGAAGACCGCGTTCCGCGAAGGCTCGCTGTCGATGTGATCAGGCGGCGCCCGACACCGGCGGCCGGGCCTGCACCGGTGGCGCCAGGTCGGCATGCGCAGCCAGCCAGGCGGCGGCCGGCGCGTCGTCGCCCTCGGCCGGGTGGAAATCCGGCGCCAGGTAGCGCTTCCAGGGCCGCCAGGCGTGGCGCACCAGGCCGTGACGGCCGAAGGTGAGCCGCCAGGCGCCGAGCCAGGTGGCCGGGCGCCACCAATGGCCGTCGCGCCAGAGGTTGTGCAGGGTCTGCCGGGCGAGGTCGGTGAAGAAGTGCAGCGAGATCACCAGGTACAGACGGCGCCGCCAGGCTTCGTTGCCGCCGAGCGCGCGGTACAGGTCGAAGGCGGTGCTGCGGTGCTCCGACTCCTCGCTGGCGTGCCAGAGCCAGAGGTCGCGCAGCCGCGGCGCGGCGCCGGCCAGCACGGCCGGCTGCGTCAGCAGCCATTCGGCCAGCAGGGCCGTGAAGTGCTCGGTGGCCGCGGTCACGCCCAGCCACACCCGGGGATCCTGCCCCTGCAGCTGGGTGGCCATGCGGTGGCGGATGCGGCCCTCCCAGTGGTTCACGTAGCCCTGGGCCTCGAGCTGGGCATTGAAGCGCTGGTGGATGCGCCGGTGGGTGGCTTCCTGGCCGACGAAACCCTGCACCTCGTCGGCAAAGCGCGCGCGGCCGGCCTCGTCCAGCCGGGCCAGGCCCAGCTTCACCGCGTCGATGAACAGCTGTTCGCCGGCCGGGAAGCTGAAGGACAGGGCGTTGAACCACGCACTGCGGAAGGCGTCGCCG
>CAZQPN010000514.1:0-2701 GCA_964595215.1 uncultured Rubrivivax sp.
GGATGGCGCGGCGGCCGGCCGAGTCCTCGACCCAGGCGCGGGCCGCGGCCGCACCGCCGTTGGCCGCGCCGCCGCCGACGCCTGAGGCGCCCGCGAACAGCCGCCCGCCATCGCCCAGCGCCGGCGCGAAGACGACGCCCAGCACCGGCGCGCCGCGCTCGATCAGCGCGATGTTGACGGTGAACTCGCCGTTGCGGCCGATGAACTCCTTGGTGCCGTCCAGCGGGTCGACGAGCCAGAAGCGCTCGCCGATGGCCGGGATGCGGCCGGCGGCCACCTCCTCCTCGGCGACGATGGGCACGCCCGGCGTCAGCGCCGCCAGCGCCGGCAGGATCAGCCGCTCGGCACGCTCGTCGGCCTCGGTGACGGGGGAGGCGTCGTCCTTGCCGCGCACCGCGAAGTCGGTCGCGTAGACCTCCATGATCACGCGGCCGGCGTCGCGTGTGATCTGTGCCACGGCCTGCAGCAGCTTGTCCGTCGGATCGTCGGGGGTGTGAGCCACGGGGTGCCTTTCTTTGTTCTAATTCGGAAACAGAAGAAGTTTAATCTTCTTGATCTCGTTAAACATTTACTGTCTTTGATGTTGCAGGACCCCGGAATCCACCGTGACCCGCTCAACCAGCGCCGCCGCCGCGCGGTCGAGTTGCGCCTGGCCGGCGAGCCGCTGCCGCGCATCCGCGCCGAGACGGGGCTGAGCGCACCCACGATCATCGCCGCCCACAAGGCTTTCGTGGCCGGCGGCTGGGCCGCCGTGCCGGTCAAAGGTCGCGGAAGGGCCGTCGGCGTCGGCCGCGCGCTGTCCGCCCCGCAGGAGGCGCTGCTGCGGCGCGAGGTCACCGAGGCCCTGCCCGCCGAGGCCCCGCTGTGGACGGCCGCCGCGGTGCAGGGCTGGGCCGCGCAGCACCTGGGCGTGGCGCTCAACCCGCGCACGGTGCAGCGCATGCTCGACCGCTGGGGCCTGGCCTGGCCCCGGCTGCGTGACGCGGCCGGCCGCTCGGCCGACGGCCGCGCCTGGGCCGACGCGACGCTGCCGGCGATCGCCCGGCAGGCGCACGCGGAGCGCGCGCAGATGGTCTGGGTCGCCGACACCGGGCTGGCCGGTTCGACGACGCGGCTGCTCGTGGCCCAGACGTTGCGCGGCGCGGTGGCCTGGCTGCCTGTCAAGGCCATCGGCGATGCGCGCGCTCACATCGATTTCCTGGCCCGGGTCCGCCAGGCCTGGCCGGGCGCGCTGCAGCTGCTGCTGCACGGCGTGTCGCCCGCCGCCGGCCCGCTGGCCGCCTGGATCGCCACCCAGGCCGAGCTGCGCATCGCGGCCTGCCCGGTGGGGCTGCCGTTGCACGCCGGTGCCGGCCCGGTCACGCGGCCCGTCATCCCAGCGACCGTCACCGGCCCGCCGGCCGCGCCGGTGCTGCCCTTGTCCGCCCGACCCCTTCCGTCGCCCCCGATCCCGAGACCGTCCCCGATGAACCTGACCCACCTGCAACGCCTCGAAGCCGAGAGCATCCACATCCTGCGCGAGGTCGTCGCCGAGTGCGAGCGGCCGGTGATGCTGTACTCGATCGGCAAGGACAGCGCCTGCATGCTGCACCTGGCGAAGAAGGCCTTCTACCCGGCGCCGCCGCCGGTCCCGCTGCTGCACGTCGACACGACGTGGAAGTTCCGCGACATGTATGCGATGCGCGAGCGCATGGCCAAGGAACTCGGCATGGAGCTGCTGGTGTGGCACAACCCCGAGGCGAAGGCGCTCGGCATCAACCCCTTCGACCACGGCTCGTCGATCCACACCGACCTGTGGAAGACGCAGGGCCTGAAGCAGGCGCTGGACCATCACGGCTTCGACGCCGCCTTCGGCGGCGCGCGCCGCGACGAGGAGAAGAGCCGCGCCAAGGAGCGCATCTTCAGCTTCCGCAGCGCGCAGCACCGCTGGGACCCCAAGCAGCAGCGGCCCGAGCTCTGGCACCAGTACAACGCGCGCACGCACAAGGGCGAGTCGATCCGCGTGTTCCCGCTCAGCAACTGGACCGAGCTCGACATCTGGCAGTACATCCACCTGGAGCAGATCCCCATCGTGCCGCTGTACTTCGCCAAGTCGCGGCCGGTGGTGGAGCGCGACGGCACGCTGATCATGGTCGACGACGAGCGCATGCCGCTGAAGCCCGGCGAGGTGCCGGTGATGCGCAAGGTGCGCTTCCGCACGCTCGGCTGCTATCCGCTGTCGGGCGCGATCGAGAGCGAGGCGGAGACGCTGACCGACATCATCCAGGAGATGCTGCTGGCGCGCACCAGCGAGCGCCAGGGCCGCCTGATCGACCACGACCAGGCGGCGTCGATGGAGAAGAAGAAGCAAGAGGGGTATTTCTGACATGACACACGTCTCCGACCTCATCGCCACCGACATCGCGCAGTACCTGCACCAGCACGAGCACAAGAGCCTGCTGCGCTTCATCACCTGCGGCAGCGTGGACGACGGCAAGAGCACGCTGATCGGCCGCCTGCTCTATGACAGCAAGATGCTGTTCGAGGACCAGCTGGCCGCGGTCGAGAGCGACAGCCGGAAGTGGGGCACGCAGGGCGGCGAGATCGACTTCGCGCTGCTCGTCGACGGCCTGGCCGCCGAGCGCGAGCAGGGCATCACGATCGACGTCGCCTACCGCTTCTTCAGCACCGACCGGCGCAAGTTCATCGTCGCCGACACCCC
>CAZQPN010000515.1:0-2688 GCA_964595215.1 uncultured Rubrivivax sp.
GGCCGACGGCTCCGGCGCCGCGCGGCGCAGCAGCGCCTTGACGCGCGCCAGCAGCTCGCGCGGCTCGAAGGGCTTGGGCAGGTAGTCGTCGGCGCCGATCTCGAGTCCGACGACGCGGTCCGTGGACTCGCCACGCGCGGTCAGCATCAGCAGCGGCAGGCGTCGCGTGCGCGGCGACGCACGCAACTCGCGCGTCAGGTCCAGCCCGTCGCCGTCGGGCAGCATCAGGTCGAGCAGCAGGGCGTCGTAAGCGGTGTCGGCCAGGCGGTCGCGGCCGTCGGCCAGGCTGCCCGCGGTGTCGACGTCGAAGCCGTGCGCACCGAGGTACTCGCCCAGCATCGCGGCCAGGCGGCGGTCGTCGTCGATCAGCAGCAGGCGGATCGTCATCCGGTGGCCCTCGGTGCGAACGCGCTGCGGCCGGCCCGGCGCCGTGGGAGCCGGCCGCGCCGCCGGCCGGCGCCGGACCGGACCGGGTTCACTGCCCGCCGCGCTCGCCGTCGCGCCGGTGTGCGCCCATGCGCTCGGCACGCGTCTGGCGGAGCTCGGCCATGAGGGCACGCTGCTCGGGCGTCAGCACCTCACCGATCTGCAGCATGGTCTGCAGCCGGCGCTGGCTGGCCTGGTCGTGCTGCGCGACCATCTGCTGGCGCAGTGCCTCGGCGGCGGCCGGGTCGAGCACCGGCTGCGCCATCAGCGCCGCCATCTGCTCGCGCAAGGCGCGCCCCGACGCGTGCTGCCCTTCGCGATCGGCCCGAGCGGCGGCGGTGATCTGCTCGATGCGCCCGCGCTGCTCGTCGGTGGCGCCGATGCGCTCGAGCATGCGGTCCATGCCCCGCACCTGGCCGCGGTGCTCGCCGTGCCGGGCCGCGTGGCGGTCTCCGTGATGGGCCGCATGGGCCATGCGCATCTCGGCCGGCGCGCCGGCCGCCCGCTCGGGCGCGGCCTGCACCGAGGCGAAGGCCATGCCGGCGAGCATCAGTGCGAGCGGCAGCGCCGCGCGGCGCAGACGCCGCGGGTTCGAGGCCTGGGCGGTGTGGGATCGGGTCATCAGGTTCTCCATGGGAGGGGTGTCGATGGACACATCGTCGCGCCGGCCTGTGAGCGGCGCTTGCGCGCCGCGTAAAGTTGCATGAAGCGCGGGCCGGCGCACGCGGCCGCCCGCGGCCCGCCGGGCGCGCTTAAGACGCCGCCTCGACGCCCACGAGCCGGCGCTGCAGGTTGTAGTCCGGATGGGCCGACGACAGGTCCAGGCGCAGCAGCAGGCCGGCGGCACGGTCGACGGCCATCGTGCCTTCCAGCCGCGTGCTGAAGTCGCCCTGGGACACGTCGCCATAGAGCTCTATGACGGCGGCGTCGAACACGCGGCCGGCGACGCGCTGGCGGCCGACCGCCACGACCTGGCCGCGCACGCGGGCGCGCTGCTCGGCGTTGCCGACGCGCGTGAAATCGCCCGCGATGACCTCGCCGAGGTCGAGCGGGCGGCGCAGCAGCCGCTGCCAGACAAGCGCACCGTCGGGCGCCTCGACCACATTGCCCGCCATGTCCTGCCGCCACGTCCCCTGCGGACCGTCGGATCGAAGCACGAACTCGGCGTCGTTGCGGCGCAGCGCGGTGAACTTCAGCGCCAGGCCGGAGAGCGGCTCGCGCATGCTGCGCCGCTCCTCGTAGACCAGCGTCTCGCCGGGCAGCACGGCCATCGCCGCGAGGCGCTCCGGCGAGGCCTCGTCGGGCGGCTGCGGGCACAGCTTGCGCTGCGCCGCCACGTGCAAGGCCTCGAAGCGACCCTTCAGGCGCGCCAGTTCGGCGGCCTCGGCACCGTCCGGCCGCATCGCGAGCAAGGCCGGCCAGAACACCGACAGGCCCAGGCCGAGCGCGACCACGTGCTGGCCGACGCGCTGGTCGACCGCCCAGGCGACGTCGATCGCACGCTGCTGCACGAGGTCGATCTCGTCGAAGATGCGTGCGCACGACCAGGCCATGAAGTCGCCGGGGTCGGCCGGCGCGGGGCGCACGTCGACCGAGCGCGTCGCGCAACCGGCCAGCAGTGCCAGTGCCAGCGTGGCGGCACCGAGGGTCTGCCGACGTGATCGCGGGGTCGCTGCAGTCGTCACACGTTGATTGTGCCCGGGTTGCGGCGAGGCACGGCGCGCGGGCGACCGACCAGGAGCGCCCCGCCGGAGCCGACGCGAAGGGGGTGCGCCCCCTGAACCCGGCCGGCACCCGGAACCCACGGGCAAGGCGCCGCGCGACGGCGCGGTTACCCGGCGCAGACACAAGCCGGTGCCTGCGACGTCGTCCGGATACCGGCGGCGTCCACCATCGAGGCACGACCTGGCGCCAACGCGCCTGGCTGCCCCCGAGGACCCGCGCATGACCCCGTCGGACGACACCCCCCGTCGCCCACGCCGCCGCTCACGCCGGCCCCGCTGTGGACGGCTTCTGGCGCGCCTCGCTGCAGACGATCGCCGCCGCGCAGCGCCGCATGGGAGAACAACGGCGGAACATGGCCATTGCCGGCCGACACACGGCGCGCCCCGGGCCGACAAGCGGCCGATACCACGGCCACCGATGCTGACCGCACCGGCTCCGACAGGGCCGGCGTGCTCGAAGGCACGTTCACCGCTGCCGCCGACCTCGACGAGGCGGTGTGGGATCGCGTCATCGACGTCAACCTGAAGGACGTGTGGC
>CAZQPN010000516.1:0-2686 GCA_964595215.1 uncultured Rubrivivax sp.
TGGATTTAATCAAGTTCCACCCGACCTGCTTGAACCACCCGCAGGCGGGATGTTTCATTATCACCGAGGCGCTGCGCGGCGTGGGCGCGACGCTGCACCTGCCGGGCCCGGACGGCGTGGGCGAGCGCTTCATGCCCACGCACGACGAGCGCGCCGAGCTCGCGCCGCGCGACATCGTCGCCCGCGCGATCGACTTCGAGATGAAGAAGCTCGGCATCGACCACGTCTGGCTCGATGCGCGGCCGATCGTCCGGGAGCGCGGCGAGGCCTTCGTGCGCGAGCACTTCCCGACCATCCACGCGCGCTGCATGGCGCTCGGGATCGACATCGTGCGCGAGCCGATCCCGGTCGTGCCGGCGGCGCACTACACCTGCGGTGGCGTCGTCACCGACCACGCCGGCCGCACCGATCTGCCGGGGCTCTACGCCGTCGGCGAGGCGACCTACACCGGGCTGCACGGGGCCAACCGGCTGGCGAGCAACTCGCTGCTCGAGTGCGTCGTGCTCGGGCGTGGGTGCGCCGAACGCCTGGTCGCGCTGCCTGCCAGGCGACTGCCCGCAGTGCCGCCGTGGGACGAGAGCAGGTCGTCATCGCCCACAACTGGGACGAGCTGCGGCTCGTGATGTGGAACTACGTCGGCATCGTGCGCACGACGCGGCGGCTCGAGCGCGCGCTGCACCGCATCAAGCTGCTGCGCGGTGAGATCGACGACTACTACGCCAACTTCCGCGTCACGCGCGATCTGCTGGAGTTGCGCAACCTCGTCGTCTGCGCCGAACTGATCGTGCGATCAGCGCTGCGGCGCCACGAGAGCCGCGGCCTGCATTTCAGCCGCGACTTCCCGGATCCGCTGCCGGTCAGCTTCCCGACCGTGCTGACGCGCCCGGCGCGCAGCGCGAAGTAGCGAGGCCCCGTCAACGCCACCCCGGCGGACCGACCCGGGGCGCGCTGCGCCAGCGACTGTCGGCAGCTCCGGCTCAGGCGCGGGCGCCCAGCGCTGCGCGCGCCTGCACGAACCGGAATGCGTGCCCGACCGCCTCCTGGATCGCTCTCTCGGCGGCGGCCCGCTGGCCCTCGCCCTCGTAGAAGGAGAGATCGACGGCGTGCCGGATGTAGCGCGGTGGCAGCCGGTTCAGCGCGACGCAGGCGACGTCGGCAAGCAGTTCTTGGTTGCCGACCAGCGCCGGGTAGCCGGGCGCGGCGGCCAGCACAATGTCGAAAACCGCCTTCTCGTTGTGGTTGTGGATGGATGTGAAGTCGACGCGCATCGATGGGCCTCCAGGTGTCGTTCCCCGGGGTTATCGGCGCCAGGCACGTGTGGCTGAAGGCCCGCGCGTGCGGGCAGGGGCAGGCTCAGGCGGCCCCGGTCACGCGCATCGAGAAGTCGATCGCGCGCACGTCCTTGGTCAGGCGGCCGATCGAGATGCGGTCGACCCCGGTGGCGGCGATGTCGCGCAGCTGCTCGAGCTGCACGCTGCCCGAGACCTCGAGCAACGCCGGACGCTCGGATGCTGCGTTCACGGCCACGGCGTCGCGCATCGCGGCGAGGTCGAAGTTGTCCAGCAGCACGCTGGTCGCGCCGTGCGCCAGTGCGTGGCGCAACTGGGCCACGCTCTCGACCTCGATCTGGATGTCGACGCCCGCATTCAGCGCCCGCGCCGCGGCCAGCACCTGCGGGATGCCGCCGGCCGCCGCGATGTGGTTCTCCTTGATCAGGATGCCGTCGTAGAGCGCGAGCCGCTGGTTCTGCCCGCCGCCGGCTCGCACCGCATACTTCTGCGCCAGGCGCAGCCCGGGGATGGTCTTGCGCGTGTCCAGGATCGCGCAGCCGCGCGGGTTGGGCGACGCGCCGGCGACGGCGTCGACGTGCGCGCGCGTGAGCGTGGCCGTGCCGCTGAGCAGCTGCAGGAAGTTCAGCGCCGGCCGCTCGGCGGCCAGCAAGGCCCGGCCGTCGCCCTCGATCCGCACCACCGTGGCGTCGGGCGCCAGCCAGTCGCCGTCGTCGAACGACCAATCCAGCCGCACCTGCGGATCCAGCCGCCGGCACACGCCGTCGAACCAGGCGCGCCCGGCCAGCACGGCGCGCTCGCGCGCGATCACCCGGGCCCGCACGCGTTGCCCGGCCGGCACCAGCAGCCCGGTCCAGTCGCCGCGGCCGATGTCCTCGGACAGCGCCTCCAAGACGTTGCGCTCGCGCGCCTCGTCCAGCGTCTCGTTGAACTCGAACATCGAAACTTCAGGCTGCGCCGATCTGCGGCACCAGCCCGGGCTGCGCCAGGCTGCCCGGCAGGTTGGCCGTGAAGGCCAGCATGCGGGCGATGCAGCCATGCGCCTTGGCGCGGATCGGCTCCGGCACCTCGACCGCACCGTGACCCTGCTCCAGGCAGGCCAGCACGCCCTGCAGCGCGTTCATTGCCATCCACGGGCAGTGGGCGCAGCTCTTGCACGTGGCGCTGCGGCCGGCGGTCGGCGCCTCGAGCAGCGTCTTGTCCGGCGCCAGCTGGCGGATGCGGTGCATCAGCCCGTTGTCGGTGGCGATGATGTAGGTGTCGGCGTCGCCCTCCAGCACGGCCTTGAGGATCTGCGTCGTCGAGCCGACGAGGTCCGCCTGATCCACGACGCTCTGCGGCGACTCCGGGTGCACCAGCACCTTGGCGCCCGGGTGCTCGGCCTTCAGCAGGTCGAG
>CAZQPN010000517.1:0-2682 GCA_964595215.1 uncultured Rubrivivax sp.
TCGACGATGCGGTCGCAGCGCTCGGCCAGGCGCGGGTCGTGGGTGACGACCAGGAAGGCCGTGCCCTGGTCGGCGTGCATGCGCCGCATCAGCGCAAACACCTCGTCGGAGCTGTGGCGGTCGAGGTTGCCGGTCGGCTCGTCGGCCAGCACCAGCGGCGGCGCGTGCACCAGTGCGCGCGCGATCGCCACGCGCTGCTGCATGCCGCCGGACAGCTCGCCCGGCCGCTTGTCCAGCGCGTCGCCCAGGCCCACGGCGTCGAGCAGCACGCGCGCGCGCTCGCGCGCCGCGGCGTCGACGCGGCCGTCGCGCATCAGCGCCGGCAGCGTCACGTTCTCGATCGCGCTGAAGGCCGGCAGCAGGTGGTGGAACTGGAAGACGAAGCCCAGCACCTCGCGCCGGCGCAGCGTCAGCGCCTCCTCGCTCAGCGTGGTCGTGTCCTCGCCGAGCAGGCGGTAGGTGCCGCCGCTCGGCCGCTCGAGCAGGCCGAGCAGGTTCAGCAGCGTGCTCTTGCCCGATCCCGACGGCCCGATGAGGGCGACGAACTCGCCGCGCGCCAGCGTCAGGTCGATGCCGTGCAGCACCTCGGCCTCGTTCGGGCGGCCGACGTTGTAGGACTTGCGCAGCCCGCTCAGCGCGACGAGCCCGCCCGGATCGGCGCTCACAGCCGGATCGCCTGCGCCGGGTCGAGGGCCGCCGCGCGGCGCGCCGGCGCCACTGCGGCCAGCACGCCGGCCAGCGTCGCGATGAGGGCGATCTGCAGCGCCAGCGCGGGCGGCAGCCCGATCGCGAACAGCGGCAGGCCGTCGCTGCCGCGCACGAAGCGCGTGAAGGCCCAGATCAGCGCCGCGGCGAGCGCCACGCCGAGCACCGAGCCAATGGCGCCGACGACCGCGCCCTGCAGCAGGAACACGCGCAGGATCTGCCCACGCGTGGCGCCCATCGCGCGCAGGATGCCGATCTCGCGCCCCTTCTGCACGACCGACACGACGAGCACGCTGGCGATGCCGAGCACGACGACGACGCCGACGACACCGCGGATGATGGCCGTGCTGACCGACTGCGCGTTCAGCGCCGACACCAGCTGCGCGTTCGCCTGCTGCCAGCTCTCGACCCGCAGCGGCAGCTGCGCGCCCAGCGTCGCGGCCATGCGGTCGGCGGCCCAGACGTCGTCCAGCCGCAGGTCCAGGCTGGTGGCGCCGCCGGGCAGGCCGACCAGGCTCTGCGCGCTGCGCAGCGGCAGGTAGACCGTGCGCCGGTTCAGCTCGCGCACGCCCAGGTCCACCAGCGCCGTCACGCGCACCGCGTCGGTGACGTCGCCGGTGACGATGCCCATGCGGTCGCCCACCGCCAGCCCCAGGTCGGCCGCCAGCTCGCTGCCGATGATCGCCTCGCCCGGTCCGAGGCGGGCTTCGCCGGCGACCACCTTGCTGCGCAGCCGCACGATGCGGTCGTAGCGGTCGAGGTCGACGCCGACGATGGCGATCGCTTTGGTCGCCTCGCCGCGCAGGCCCAGGCCGGCGGTCGAGACCATCGGCGAGACGGCGGCGACCCCGGATCGGGCCTCGAGCGCGGCCATCAGCGCCGGCCAGTCCGGGATCGATCGCGGCCGCTGCTCGCGCGGCTGGGTGCGGGTGAAGCGCGTCGTGCCGGCGGCGGGCACCAGCGCCGGCCGCACCGCCTCGTCGGGCACGTGCACGGTCACGTGCGCCTGCGCGCCCAGCGTCTTGTCCAGCGTGTTGGCCTGCAGCCCGCTGATGAGTGCCGAGATGTAGGCCACGACGGCCACGCCGGCCGCGACGCCGACGATGATGAGCAGCGATTGCACGCGCCCCTCGACCAGGAAGCGCAGCGCGACGCGACTCTCGAAGCCGGGCCAGGGCAGCCGCATGGCTCGGGTCTCCGGCGCCCGGGCTCAGCGGCCCATGCTCTGCGTCAGCGCGGCGGCGCCGTCGCTGCCGCCGGCAGAGGGCGCGGCCGGCGCCTGGCCGGGCACCGGTCGCACGCGCTGCCCCGGCATCGGCGCGGTGCCGACCAGCACCTGCTCGCCGTCGGCGACGCCGTCGACGACCTCGACCGCCGCCGGTGTGCGCAGGCCCAGGCGCACCGCGCGGGCCTCGACGCGGCCGTCGGCCGCGACCCAGACCTCGGCCGTGGCGCCGTCAGCGTCGCCCGTCGGGCGATCGTCGCCCTGCGCGCGCAGCACGGCCAACGGCAGCACGCGCGTGCGCTCGCGCTGCGCCGTCGTCACCTCCAGCGACAGCGTCATGTCCTCGCGCAGGAAGGTCGGCGCGTCGGCGACGCCGAATCGCAGCTCGATCGAGCCGCGCCGGGCGTCGACCAGCGGCGCGATGCGCTCCAGCACGGCGTCGAAGCGCTGCGCCGGGAAGGCGTCGGCGCGGACGACGGCGCGCTGGCCGATCGCCAGCTCCTCGAGGAAGCGCTCGTCGACCTGCGCCAGCAGCTCGTGCGGCCCTTCGAGCGCCAGCGTCAACAGCGCGCGCCCCGGCTGCACGATCTGGCCCGGCTCGGTGCTGCGCAGCAGCACGCGGGCGTCGGCCGGTGCCGTGACGACGGCCTGCGCCAGCCGGGCGCGGGCGGCCGCGGCGCTGGCCTGCGCGAGCGACAGCTGGGCCTCGACCTGGGCCGTGTCGCTGCCGGCGGCGTCGAGGGCGCGCCGCT
>CAZQPN010000518.1:0-2680 GCA_964595215.1 uncultured Rubrivivax sp.
TCGGCGTCCAGGGGCCGAGGTCGCGCCGCCAGCCGTTGAACTCGGGCTGCTTGTCCAGGTGGCCGTACAGCAGCACGGTGTCGGAGCTGCCGGCTTTCGTCGCCGGGATCTCGAAGAAGATCACCGGCGTTCGCCCCGGCAGACGCACGACCTCCAGCGTCAGGCCCGGCACCTTGCGCGACTCGACCCACGCCGCCGCGTCGACGACGACGCGCTCGATCAGCCCGTTGGCCGCCCAGTCCGGGTCGAAGGCCGGGCTCTTGGCCGGCACAGCGATGTAGTCGGTCAGCGCCGGGACGATGCGCTCGTCCCAGGCGCGGTCGGCGAAGCCGGCCAGCGCCGCGGTGGTGTCACGGTCCAGCGCGAGGTGGGGGTCACGGGCATTCACGACGGTTCTCTCCTGACGAGGGGTGCACGAGTGTAGAGGCGCCGCCAAGCCCCGCCTGCCGGGATCGCAGGAGGCGATCGAGCCAGCCGGTCAGGTGCGCGAGCACCTGAGCGCGCTCCGGCTCGTTGAAGATTTCGTGCGCCAGGCCCGGGAAGGGCCTGGCCTCGAGCACGGCGGCGGGCGCGACGGCGGCCATGGCCTGGGACCCCGACGGATCGACGCAGCGGTCGGCGCCGGCCCACATCAGCAGGGTCGGCACCGACCACGACGCAGCCGCCGCGCGCGCCTGCGCCCCGGCGTCGACGATGAAGCGCCCCAGCCGCGCCGTCAGCCGGTCGTGCACCAGCGGGTCGGCGACGTAGGCGCGCACGACCTCGGGGTCGCGCGACACCCACGCCGGACGCAATCCGTTGCCGTCCGCAAATTCTGGAAGCAAGCGCTCACCTATCCATAGACGCAACCATCTCAGGGGCGTCATGCCCGGATCCAGCGCCGGCGACGACAGCACCAGGGCGTCCACTGCGCGCGACCACCGGGCCGGCCGCGCAGCGAGCGCTTCGGCGACGAAGCGCGCTGCGACGGCGCCGCCCATGCTGTGGCCCAGCAGCACCAACGGCCCGCGGGCCGACGTGGCCGTGTTCGCGTGGTCGATCACGCGCGACAGGTCGTCGAGCAGGGCATCGGCCCGCGGCAGCACGCCCCGGGCGCCGCCGCTGCGCCCGTGGCCACGCTGGTCGTAGCCGTGCACCTGCCAGCCGGCGGCGTTGAGCGCGGCCGCAACGGAGCCGTAGCGGCCGATGTGCTCGCCCAGTCCGTGCACGATCAGCACCCGGCCGCGCGCCTCCCCGGCCGCCGGCCAGGCACGCAGGTGCAGCGCCACGCCGTCGGCGGCGGTCAGCGTTTCCATGGTCCGGATTGGAGCACGCGGCCGGCTAAGCTCGACCGCACCACCGACCCGCCGCCGACCGCCATGGACACCGACTTCTTCCGCCTGACGCACGAGTCGCCGGGCATCGCCCACCTGCAGCTGTGCCGCCCCGAACGGCTCAACGCGCTCGCACCCGGCTTCTTCACGGCGTTGCGCGACGCCGTGACCGCGCTCGACGAGGGCGGCGAGGCGCGCGTGCTCGTGATCTCGTCGACCGGGCGGCATTTCAGCGCCGGCATGTCGCTCGACGTCTTCGATGGCGGGTTGCCGATGCTCGACACCGGCAGCGCGCGCCGGCGACTCGCCTTCCAGGACGGCCTGCGCCGGCTGATGCACTGTGTCGACGTGCTCGACGAGGCGCGCTTTCCGGTGATCTGCGCGGTGCAGGGCGGCTGCGTCGGCGGCGCGCTCGACGTCGCCGCCGCCTGCGACATCCGAGTCGCCAGCGCCGACGCCTTCTTCACCGTGCAGGAGATCCACATCGGCATGGCGGCCGACCTCGGCGTGCTGCAGCGCCTGCCCAGGTTGGTGCCCCCGGGCGTCGCGCGCCAGATGGCCTACACGGGCGAGCGGCTGGGGGCCGAGCGCGCGCTGGCCGTCGGCCTGGTCAACGCCGTCCTGCCCGACGCAGACGCGCTGCAGGCGCACGCGCTCGACCTGGCGCGCCAGATCGCCGAGAAGTCGCCGCTGGCGATCGCCGCCAGCAAGCTGGCGCTGAACCACGCGCGCGACCACGGCACGGCGGAGTCGCTGCAGCAGATGACGCTGCTGCAAAGCGCGGTCTTCGACCTCGACGAAATGCAGCGCGCGATCGCGGGCTGGAAGAGCAAGGCGCTGCCGGACTTCGAGCCGCTCCCGCCCGCGGCCAAACCGTAGCGCGACGGCATCGCGGACGCATACCCACCCCGGCACCTGGCATGGGGTTGTCACGATTGTTGCTAGCCCCCGGGTCGTGCACATTCCTCGACACGCCGCATGCACCATCGTGGTTCGTCGCAGCGGTCAAGACCTTTACCGGAGTATCTTCATGAGCATCTTCTCCCGCACCAGCCTCGCCTGCCTGCTGGCCACTGCAGGCCTCCTGTCCGCGCCAGCCGCGATGGCCGGCAAGGACCTGGACGCCATCAAGGCGCGCGGCACCCTGGTGTGCGGCGTCAACACCGGCCTGGCCGGCTTCTCGGCGGCCGACAGCCAGGGCAAGTGGTCCGGCCTCGACGTCGACTACTGCCGCGCGCTGGCCGCGGTCATCCTCGGCGACGGCAACAAGGTGCGCTACGCGCCGCTGACGGCGCAGCAGCGCTTCACCGCACTGCAGTCGGGCGAGATCGACGTCCTGTCGCGCAACACCACCTGGACGCTGACAC
>CAZQPN010000519.1:0-1622 GCA_964595215.1 uncultured Rubrivivax sp.
CAGCTTCATGAACTCGCGCATGCCGCTGGCGAAGATGCGCTCCATCGGCGCCGCGTCGGCCTTCGTGCCGGCCTGCTGCTGCAGCTCCGTCAGGCTGCGGCCGGACCAGAACTCGCGCTCGAAGGCGTCGTTGCCGCCGCGCACGCGCTTCAGTCCGAACAGCTTGCCGAAGATGACCGTCCAGCTCGCCAGCGACACCAGCACCAGGCCGGCCATCACGATCTGCACGACCAGGCTGGCCTGCAGCACGAGGGAGACGATGGACATGTCCTGGTTCATGGGGCGGGCAGTGCTTCGGTCAGCGCGGCGGGCAGGCGCCGGGGTTGCAGGGTGGCGGCGTCGACGCAGCCGATTCGGATGTCGCCCTCGGCCAGGAGGTCCTCGCCGCGCCAGGCCTGCTGGGCCAGCGCCATCGACGCCCGGCCGCAGGTGATGACGCGGGTGGTGACCTGCAGCCAGTCGTCCAGCCGCGCCGGCCGCAGGTAGCGCACGCGCGTGTCGGTGACGACGAAGATCGCGCCGGTGGCCTCGCGCAGCGCCTGCTGCGAGATGCCCAGGCTGCGCAGCCACTCGGTGCGCGCGCGTTCGAAATACTTCAGGTAGTTGGCGTAGAAGACGATGCCGCCGGCATCGGTGTCTTCCCAGTAGACGCGGACGGCGTGGCGGAACGGCGCGGGGCTCGGCATGGAACGCTGGGATTATGCAAGACACCCCCGCCGCCGGCCGCGCGGCGTGGTGACAGGGTGCGTCGCGCCAGCCGCAGGCCCACGGCCGCCGCGCCACGGCGCACGGCCGCTGCCGGCTCAGCGGCCGAAGCGGTGCGCGATCGAGACCGGCTCGCCGGGCCGCACGTCGACCTCGGCGATGAAGGCGGGCTGCCCCTCGCGGCGCACGATGACCAGGTGCGGCCCGGCGGACAGCTCCAGCGTGGCCGTCGGCGCCGCGAGGCCGGCCGGGTTGCCGTCGACCTCGATCTCGCCGCGCGGATGGATCGCCAGGTGCACCAGGCCGGTCGCGGTGATGGCCGGCGCGGCCGGGTCGGCCACCGTCGCCGCCGCAGCAACCGCAGCGGTCGGCGTGCCGGCGGCCAGCGGCGCCGCGGCGCCGGGGTTGGTGAGGCTGGTGATGTCGCCGCTGACGTCGCCGGCGATCGTCCCGTCACCGCCCGTCACGGCGAGGATCGCGGCGAGCGAGAGCACGAGCGCGCCTGCCCAGGCCAGCCACGGCCGCGACAGCGCGCGCCGCGGCGCGATGGCCGCCGGCGGCCGGTCGCTGTCCGGCGCCGGCCGCTCGGGGACCGTCACCGTCGATGCGCGTGCGCCGCGGTCGGCGCCCTCCGCGTCCAGTTCGGCGTGCCAGGGGCGCAGCGCCTGGGCGAAGTCGGCCGCACCGGCGGGGCGCTCGGCCGGGTCGCGCGCCATCGCCTGCGCCACCAGCCGGGCCAGGCCGGCCGGCAGCGCCGGGTCGATCTCGTCGGCCAGGGGCGGCACGTGGGTCAGCACCGCGGCGTGGATCTGCTCGACCGAGTCGCCGACGAAGGCCTTGCGCCCGGTCAGCAGCTCGTACAGCACGACGGCCAGCGCGTAGACGTCGGCGCGGCCGTCGACCGCGTCGCCGCGCAG
>CAZQPN010000519.1:1632-2674 GCA_964595215.1 uncultured Rubrivivax sp.
TTCACAAATAATTCAGCTATAACCCTGTGGAAATAATAATTTTTCTTTTTCCCGCTTTTTAAATTCACCACAAAAGATAGCCGGTGCGCCCGTCGACGGCGTCGCCGCGCAGCTGCTCGGGTGCGAGGTAGTGCGGCGAGCCGGCGACCATGCCCTCCAGCAGTGCCGGCGCGGCGCCGGCCGGGCCGTTGGCCCCGGGTGCGCGGCGCACGATGCGCGCGATGCCGAAGTCCAGCAGCTTGGGCTTGCCGCTGCGGCCGAGGAAGATGTTGGCCGGCTTGATGTCACAGTGCACGACGCCGCGTGCGTGCGCGTAGGCCAGCGCATCGGCCACCCGGCGCGCCAGCAGCACCGCCTGCGCCGGTGCTGGCCGCCAGCCGGCGGCCAGCGCCTGGCGCATGTCCTGGCCGCGCAGGCGCTCCATCGCGATGTAGACGCCGTGCGCCGACAGACCGGCGTCGAAGACGGTGACGATGTGCGGGTGGCTCAGCCCGGCGGCGGCGCGGGCCTCGTTGAGGAACAGCCGGTCGAGCGCCACGCGCGCGCCCGGCGGGGCGTCGAACTGCAGCGTCTTGACGGCCACCGTGCGCGACAGCAGCGGGTCGCGCGCCTCGTAGACGGCGCCCAGACCGCCGCTGCCCAGCGTGCGCCGCAGCTCGTAGCGGCCGATGTGGCCGAGCCCGGGCTCGGCAGCGGCCTGCGCCGGCGCCATGCCGGCCGCGTCGGCCATCGTCGGCAGCGAGTCCGGCCCCGACATCGGCATCGAGTCGATGCCGGAATCCGGCACGGACGCGCGCGGGTCGACGCCCGACGGTGGCAGCGAGACCACCGTGGCGGCGAAGTCGGCGGTGGCAGCGTCGGCGTGCACGGCGGCGCTGCGGGCGGCGTTCGGTCCCACGGGTCGGCAGCTTAGGCGGACGCGGCGTGTGGGGCCGGCCGAATTGCGTGCCATTGCACCGGCCGTTTACGCCTTGTCACCCGCCGCCCGGTACCGGCGGGCAGCCTGTCACGCCGCGCGGTCCGGTGCGCGCCGCAGGCGCGC
>CAZQPN010000520.1:0-2669 GCA_964595215.1 uncultured Rubrivivax sp.
TCCCCGCCGCCCCCGGCCCCCCCCCTCCACCACTGTGGGGGCGCCAGGCGGCCCCCCCCCCCCCCACGCCGCCGGCCGAGCCGGTCGCCGTCGCGCCGCCGCCGGCCGCCGGCGCATCAGCCGCACCGCAGCCGGACGTGGCGGTCTCGGCGCCGTCCGAGCCGGCCGCATCGGAACCGCCCGCCGCTGCCGTGCCGCCGCTGCCGGCCGACGATGCCAGCGTGCGCCAGGCGCTGGCCGAGCTGGTCGGGCGCGAGGCGATGCTCAAGCTGCTGCAGACCGACGCCTTCGCCGAACGCGTCGTCGCCACGGTCGACAACCTGACGCGCAACCACGCCGCGCCGCGGCTATGGCCGGTGCACCCCACCGAAGGACGCTTCACGGTCGACGACCAGAACCGCATCGCGATCGACAACGCCGAGCGCTACGGCGCCTTCGTGCGCATAATCGAGCGCGTTCCCCCCAGCGTGGCCGCGGACCTCTACCGGCGCCTGCAGCCACAGCTGCAGTCCGCGTACGAAAACCTGGGGTTTCCGGGCCGCAGCTTCCACGCGCGCCTCTTGGAGGTGATCGATCACCTGCTGGCGACGCCGCCGGTGCCGCCGCCGGTCGCGGTCACGCTGACGGACATCAAGGGACCGATCGCCTCCGAGCGGCCGTGGGTGCGCTACGAGTACGCCGACCCCGCGCTCGAGTCGCGCTCGGCCGGCCAGAAGATCCTGCTGCGCGTCGGTGAGGTGCACCAGCGCCGGCTGATGACGTGGCTGCGGGGTTTTCGCGCCGCGATCGCCGGCTGACGTCGACGGCGGAGGCACAGAATCCCACTGCGGTGGCCGCGACCGTCCGTCAGGCCGGCCATGCCCGACAGTTGCCCATGACGCCCCTGACCACCTGACCCGATGGATCCCTACGAACTCGCCTGGGGTTTCGGTAAGGCCTTCCTGTTCGTCTTCGCGACGATCCTGCCGATCCTCAACCCGGCCGCCACCTCGCCAATCTTCCTCGGCCTGACCGAGGGCGCGAGCACGGCGACGCGGGCCGTGCTCGCGCGACGCATCGCCGCCAACATGTTCCTGCTGATGGTCGGCGCGATGCTCATCGGGTCTTACGTGCTGGACCTGTTCGGCATCTCGCTGCCGATCGTGCGCGTCGGCGGCGGCCTGATCGTCGCCTCCAACGCCTGGCGACTGCTGCAGACGGAGCACGCCACCAACGACAGCCGTGCGGCACTGGCCGAGTCCTTCACCGCCGAGCACGCGCGCACCCGGGCCTTCTACCCCCTGACCTTCCCGATCAGCTGCGGCCCTGGCTCGATCGCCGCGGCGATCACGGTCGGGGTCACGTTGCACGACCCGGCACTGGCCATGTCCCTGGCGCGCTTCGGCGGCGGCGTGCTGGCGCTGGCCGTGATCGGGGTCGTGATGTTCCTGGCCTTCCGCTACGCGCAGATGCTGCTGCGCCCGCTGGGCGAGACCGGCTCCGTGGTCTTCCTGCGCCTGTCGGCCTTCATCCTGCTGTGCCTGGGCGTGCAGATCGTCTGGGACGGGCTGAGCGAGCTGCTGCGCAGTCTTTGAGGCGAGACGCGCCGACAGGGCTGGCAGGCAGCGGCGACTTGCCACGTCCGCGTGACTGCGCTTGGCCCGCTCTCGGCCCGTTGCTGCCATTTGCGAGCATCCGGTGTACTTGCCGGATCGCGTTCGATGGACTGGCGAGCCACGGGCGACCGGCACTGTCCCACTCCATGCCCGGGGCTTGCGCCCCCGCGTCGGGCTGCGCCCGCCGCCCTTCCCCTGCTTGCGTGGGTGTAGGCCCGCTGGCCTCGGCCCGAACGCAGGCGGCACGCCGCCACAAGGCGGACTTCCAGTGCCGGCCGACAACCGCCAGGCCACGGGACCGGCGGCCGCCACGCGGCGCGCCCCCTTGCGCAATAGGGGGTCGTGTTTGGGGCAGACGCTCAGCCTCGCTACGATGATGGACACGCATTGCGCCACCCCGGCCTTTGCGCCAACCACGCGCCAGAGCCCCACCATGCCCCACGCCTTTGCCAAGACCCAGAAGACCTTCACCACCACCTCCGGCAAGGAAGGCCGCTTCTTCTCGCTGCCCGCCCTGGCCCGCAGCCATCCCGGTGTCAGACGCATGCCCGTGTCTCTGCGCATCGTGCTGGAGAGCATTCTGCGCAATTGCGATGGCAGGAAGGTCACGCCCGAGCATGTCGCGCAGCTCGCGTCCTGGGCGCCGAACGCGCCTCGCACGGAGGAGATCCCGTTCGTCGTCGCCCGCGTCGTGCTGCAGGATTTCACCGGCGTGCCGCTGCTCGCCGACCTGGCGGCGATGCGCAGCGTCGCCGCGCGCATGGGCAAGCGGCCGAAGGCGATCGAGCCGCTGGTGCCGGTCGACTTGGTGGTCGACCACAGCGTGATGATCGACCACTTCGGGACGAACAAGGCGCTCGACCTCAACATGAAGCTCGAGTTCGAGCGCAACCGCGAGCGCTACGAGTTCATGAAGTGGGGCATGCAGGCCTTCGACACCTTCGGCGTCGTGCCGCCGGGCTTCGGCATCGTGCACCAGGTCAACCTGGAGTACCTGGCGCGAGGCGTGCACAAGAGCGGCAGGGGCGCCGACGCGGTCTACTATCCGGACACCCTGGTCGGCACCGACAGCCA
>CAZQPN010000521.1:0-2664 GCA_964595215.1 uncultured Rubrivivax sp.
TGCCAGGCGCCAGCGGCATGTCGCCGGCATCGGTGCGCAGCACGGGGCGGCCCTGCAGCACGTAGATGAACTCGTCCTGGCGGGTGTGGGCATGGCGCAGCGCCGACACCGTCCCGGGCGCCAACTCGGTGAGATTGACGCCGAAGTTGTTCAGCCCGAACAGCGCGCCCAGCGCGCGCTTGGTGCGGCCCGCCATGCGCGAGGCGAAGGGCTCGGGGTAGTTGGACGGCGTGCCGCGCGGTGCGACGTCGGCGGCCGCGACGGCCAGCGGGTGCCTGGAGTCGGTCATGGCTTGCTGCTCCTTGTTTGCGGGTTGAGCGATGCGATCATCTTGCCTCGACGTCACTACCACACCAGATCCGCACGATGAGTTACCGCGCCAATGATCCGCAGGTCTCGGCCCGCATCGGTGCGCTGATCGTCCAGGCGGCGGCCGCGCGTGGCGTCGACGCGCAGCGGCTGATGGCCGGGTCGGGCTTCGACCCGGGTTGGCTCGTCGACGCCGAGGCGCGCATGCCGCTGGCCGTGGAACAGCGGCTGTGGGACCGCGCCGCCGCGCTGACGGCCGACCCGCTGTTCGGTCTGCACGCCGCCGCCGCGATCCGCCCCGGCGCCTTCGACGTGCTGGACTACGCGGTGCGCACCGCCCCCTACGTGCGCACGGCGCTGCAGCGGCTGGCACGTTACAACCGCTTGGTGCACGACCTCGCGAGCTTCGCGGTGCTGCCGGCCGGCGAGGCCGTGCGCATCGAGCACCGCTTCGACGGCGCCAGCGTTCGGCCGTGCCGGCAGGCCACGGAGTTCACGCTGGCCTCGCTGGTGGTGGTGGCCTCGCAGCTCGGTGGCCAGCCGGTGCAGGCGCTGGCGGTCGAGTTCGCACATGCCGCCCCGGGCCCTGCCGAGGACTACGGCCGAGTCTTCGGCGTCACGCCCCGGTTCGACGCGCCGGTGTCGTGCCTGGTGCTGGCGGCCGAGGTGCTGGACCGCGCGGTGCCAGCCGCCGACCCGGGCCTGTCGCGCATCGTCACCGCCCACGCCGAGCAGCTGCTCGCGGCCCACGCCCGGGCGCCCGTCACGTTCGCCGCGCAGGTGCGGCACCAGCTCGCCGAGCGCATGGCCGACGGACCGATGACGCTCGCACAGGTGGCCCGGCGCCTGCACCTGAGCGAGCGAAGCCTGCAGCGCCGGCTGGAAGCCGAAGGCACTCGATTCGCCGAGCTGGTTGACGACGTGCGTCGCGAGTTGGCCCTGCGCTACGTCGCCGACGAGCGGCTGGCGCTGGGCGAGGTGGCCTACTTGCTGGGCTTCGCAGAGCCCAGCCCGTTCCACCGCGCCTTCAAGCGCTGGACCGGCACGACGCCTTTGGCCGCGCGGCGCGCGCGGCACTGAAGCACTCACAGGCGATCGCATCCGATGCGCCCCGGGCTCAGGGCGCACCCAGGCGCGACAGGAAGGCCAACAGCGGCGGCGCCACCCGTTCGGGCATCTCCAGGTGCGGGTAGTGGCCGGCGCCTTCGATGATCAACGGCTCGGTGCCCAGCGCCCGACCCAGCCAGCGCGCCTCGGCAGAGGCGTCCGGAAAATCGGGGTCGCGCGTGCCCATCACCACCAACGCCGGCACGCGGCTGCCTGCGACGATGGCCTCGGTGTCGGCCTTGGACAGACCGACCATCGTGCGCAGCGCGTCCATGCGGCCGGGTTCGCGCAGGTTGGCTGCCAGTGCGGCCTTGGCCTCGGCATGGTCGGCCGGCTTGCGCGCGGGGAACAGGCTGTTCCAGTACGCCATCCAGAACGCCACGCGCCAGGGGCCGCCGAAGCCCACCGACACGGCCGTCCTGGCGAACCACGACGGCTCGCCGTCGCGCACGATCGGCCCCAGCAGCACGACGCCGCGGACGCACGCCGGTGCGTCGTGCGCCGCCCACAGTGCCGAGCCGGCAGCGAACGAGTTGCCCTGGATCACCGCCGGCCCGGCGCCCAGGTGTTCGATCAGCGCCACGGCGTCGCGGCCCACGGCGTGCGCCGAGTAGTCGCTCCAGCGCGCCGAGGTCTCGCCGTGGCCGCGCACGTCCATCGTCACGACGCGGTAGCCGGCCTGCTCCAACACGGGCCGCAGCGCGCGGTACTCCGAGCGCAGGTCGCCCATGCCCGGGATGGCCAGCACCAGCGGTCCGCTGCCGCCGGTGTCGTCGTAGGCGATGCGGCCTTCGTCGACGGTCAGGAAGCGCGACGTCGAAGGCGGCGCAGGCGCCTCGTCCGCCAGCGCTGCGACCGGCGTGCTGGCAACGATCGAGTCGCCGATCAGGAGGCGGGGCAGTGCGTTCATCGTTCGGACCTGCCAAAGTGGTGATTCGGTGAGGACACTGTGCCGCACGGGCCGGCCCGCTGCGTTGACCGCGGACGCCGTTGCCTTGACCGAAGGCGCCAGTTTCGGCCAGCCTTGCGGCGAGGGTGCCGGCCCCGGCGTCGACGCCGAGAGCCGTGAAGACCGGCGCCGCGCAGGCCAGCTCGGAAACGCCCTGGGCATGACTCCGCAGGGTTACCTAGCGCGGCACGACCGCGGCCGAGTTGATTTGATGACTGCGACTGTTTGCTCCGGCCTACTTCCGCTAGTGTAGTGTTCTGTTCTTGAGTGAACCTAAATGACGTTCCCCGCTCCAATGC
>CAZQPN010000522.1:0-2663 GCA_964595215.1 uncultured Rubrivivax sp.
CGCCGCAGCACCTCCATCAGGTCGTGGTGGGCCTTGCCGACGGTGACGATGCCGAAGCGCGCGTGCGGCGATTCGATGACGTGGCGGTCGATCGAGTTGACCTTCGCGAAGGCCGCGACCGCGGCGAGCTTGTCCTTCAGCCGCGTCTCGATGCGCAGGCTCGGCAGGTCGGGCCAGCGGTAGTGCAGGCCGTCCGGGGGCGCATGGTGCCCGGTGGCGGCGCGAACGGTGTCCGCGTCGGCCCATGCGGCGGCGCGGGAATTGACGAGGTCCAGGTCGACCGTGGCGCCGCTCTCGACCACCTCCGACAGCGCGGTGAAGCCGACCCAGTGGCCGCTGTAGCGCGACAGCGCCCAGCCGTAGAGACCGAACTCCAGGTACTCGCCGACGTCGGCCGGCGCGACCACGGGCATGTGGAAGGCCTGGAACAGGCCGTCGCTCTGGTGCGGCATCGACGAGCTGACGCAGCCGTGGTCGTCGCCCGCCACCACCAGCACGCCGCCGGTGGGCGAGCTGCCGTAGGCGTTGCCATGCTTGATCGCGTCGCCGGCGCGGTCCACGCCCGGGCCCTTGCCGTACCAGAGCGCGAACACGCCGTCGTGCGTGCGCTCGGGATCGGACTCGACGCGCTGGGTGCCCAGCACCTGGGTGGCGGCCAGCTCCTCGTTGACTGCCGGCACGAAGCGGATGCCGGCCTCGGTGAAGGCCGGGCCGGCCTTCCAGATCGCCTGGTCCAGCCCGCCCAGCGGGCTGCCGCGGTAACCGCTGACGAAGCCGGCGGTGTCCAGCCCGGCGGCCTTGTCGCGCGCGCGCTGCATCAGCAGCAGACGCACCAGAGCCTGGGTGCCGGTCAGGAAGACGGCGCCGCGCTCGGCCCACAGGTTGTCGGCGAGGCGGTAGTCGGGGCGCTGGATCGCAGCGGTCATCGGCGGGCCTCCTTGAGCCGGATCAAGGACACGAGCGTAGGACCTGCGGGGGGAAATGTCGTTCTTTTCGCCTGTTTGATCGGCCAGAATCGGGTAGTTTCATTCTCCGAATTCGCGATGTCTGAGGAAATCCTTCTCGATCGTGCCAGCCGACAGATCCTCGCCGAGCTCCAGCGCGACGCCCGCCAGACGGTCCAGCAGCTCGCCGAGGCGGCCGGACTGTCGGCCACGCCGTGCTGGAAACGCGTCAAGGCGATGGAGGCCGCCGGCGTCATCCGCGGCTACACCGTGGTCGTCGACCGGGACAAGGTCGGCCTGGGCCTGCGCGTGGTCGTCGAGGCCAACCTGCAGCAGCATGGCGAGGACGAGGTCCGGCGTTTCGAGCAGGCGGTGGCGGCCAGCCCGCAGATCGTGCAGTGCCTGAGCACGACCGGCCAGGCCGACTACATCCTGACCGTGCTCGTGCCCGACATCCGTGCCTACGAGCGATTCCTGCACGACACCCTGTTCAAGCTGCCCGGCATCACCCACGTGCGCTCGAGCATCGTGCTGCGCGAGGTGAAGTCGGAGGTCCGTCTGCCGCTGTGAGCGTCGGCCGGGCGGCGGCAGGCGGCCGCGGCCGACGAGAGCGGACAATCGGCGCCCCCGTTGCTCCCTGAAGGAACCGCCATGCCCACGATCCGCGTCGAACTCTTCGCCGGCCGCACCGTCGAGCAGAAGCGCGCACTGGCCCAGGCCCTGACCGAGGCCACCGTCGCCACGCTGGGCGGCCGGCCCGACGCCGTCGACGTGATCTTCTCCGACGTCGAGCGCCACGACTGGGCCACCGGCGGGCAGCTCTGGAGCGACAAGGCGCCGTCGCCCCCGTCGGCCGGCTGAGCGCGCCGCGCCCGGCCCGGCGCCGCGCGGGGTCTCGGACGGGCCGCGCGGCGAGATCGCCGCCGAGCCGCCCCTCCGTCCCTTCGCCGATCCGCCGATCCTCTGATCCGCTGGCCGGCGACGGTGCGTGACGGATGCCCGGTCGCCGCGTGGGCAGCGGGCGATCGGACCTTGCGCGGCGCGTCGGCGCTTCAGGCCGCCCGTGACCGGCCGATAGGCCTCGGGTGGCCCGGAACGCGCGTGATGTCCAGCGCGGCATCCGGGCCCGCTGGAGTGCCCCATGTCCCACGTCGTCCCCCGGTGGCGTCGCCTCGCACTGGGTCTTGCGCTGGCAGCCTGCCTGCTGCCGGCCCACGCGGTCGCGCCGCGCCCGCAGGTGCCGGCCGCACCGGCGACCCTCCCCGAACCCGCGGCCGGTCCGCTGCGCGTCGTCGGCGGGCTGGGCGGCGTGAACCAGTTCACGCGGCTGGAACAGCCGTTCTGGACCGACACCCTGGCGCGGCTGAGCGGCGGGCGATACCGGGCCGAGATCCAGTCCTTCGACCGCGCCGGCATCCGTGCGCCGGAGATGCTGTCGCTGCTCCAGCTCGGCGTCGTGCCCTTCGGCACCGTGCTGCTGTCGGTCGACGCCGGCCGCGACGTCGAGATCGCCGCCCCCGACCTGGCCGGTCTCAATCCCGACATGGCGTCGCTGCGACGCACGGTGACCGCGTTCCGGCCCTGGCTGGCGGACATGCTGCGCGAGCGCCGCGGGCTGGAGCTGCTCGCGGTCTACACCTACCCGGCCCAGGTGCTGTTCTGCAAGGCGCCGCTGCGCAGCCTGGCCGACGTCGCCGGCAAGCGCGTGCGCACGTCTAG
>CAZQPN010000523.1:0-2663 GCA_964595215.1 uncultured Rubrivivax sp.
TGGCGCTGTCGACGCGCGCCTTCGCCGACGCCGGCGCCATCGCCGCCGTGCTGGCGGCCAACGCCGGCCTGGGCTTCGCCACCGAGCGGCGCGCCGAGCAGACCGTCTCCAGCCTGCGTCGGCTCAGCCCCGGCCGCGCCACCGTGCGGCGCGACGGCGTGCGCCGCGACATCCCGGCGCGCGAGGTCGTGGTCGGCGACATCCTGGTGCTGGAGCCCGGCAAGCCGGTGGCGGCTGATGCGCGCGTGATCGAGTCGCACCGCCTGGCCACCAACGAGGCCGCGCTGACCGGCGAGAGCCTGCCGGTGCGCAAGGAGCCGGTGGACGCGCTGGCGCCCGCCACGCCGCTGGGCGAGCGCCGCAACATGGTCTTCCTGGGCACCGTGGTCTCGGGCGGCGCCGGGCTGGCGGTGGTGGTGGCCACCGCCGAGCGCGCCGCGCTCGGCCGCATCCGCCAGCTCGCGCAGGGGGCGCAGTCACCGCGCACCCGGCTGCAGGAGGCGCTCGACACGCTGGGCCGGCGGCTGGCGATCGGCGCCTCGCTGCTGTGCGTGGGCGTGTTCGGCATCGGGCTGCTGCGCGGCCGGCCGCTGCTGCCGCTGCTGCGCACCACGGTCTCGCTGGGCGTGGCGGCGATCCCTGAAGGCCTGCCCACGGTGGCCACCAGCCTTCTGGCGCAGGCCGTGCGCCAGCTGCGCGAGCGCCAGGTCTACGCGCGCCGGCTGGACGCGATCGAGAACCTGGGCGCGGTCGACACCGTGTGCTTCGACAAGACCGGCACGCTGACCGAGAACCGCATGAGCGTGGCCAGCGTCAGCGTCGGCCTGGCGCTGCACGCCACCGACGGCGGCGGGCCTGCCCTGCCCTCGGCCTGGCTGCGCGTGGCGGTGCTGTGCAACAGCCTGGAGCCGGCGCCGCAGGGCGCCGACGTGCCGTGGCTGGGCTCGTCGACCGAACTCGCGCTGCTGGCCCACGCCGTCGCCCAGGGCGCCGACGCCACAGGCTGGCGCCGCCGCCACCCGGCGCTGACGGTGCGCCACCGCTCCGAGCACCACCCCTACATGGTGACGCTGCACGACTCGTCCGAGCGCGGGCTGCTGGTGGCCGTCAAGGGCCGCCCCGACGCCGTGCTGGCGCGCTGCGAACGCTGGCACGACGGCCGCGGCGTGCAGCCGCTCACGCCGGCGCGGCGCAAGGCGCTGCTGAAGCTGAACGACACCCTGGCCGCACGCGGCGAGCGGGTGCTGGCGCTGGCCTGCCGCGAGCAGGCCGAACGCAGCTACGGCGACACCGGCGGCCTGACCTGGCTCGGCCTGGCCGGCCTCGCCGACCCGCCGCGCGCCGGGCTGCCGGCGATGATGGACCGCTTTCGCGCCGCCGGCATCCGGCCGCTGATGATCACCGGCGACCAGCCCGGCACCGCGCAGGCGGTGGCCGAGCGCGTCGGCCTGGACCACGGCGCGCCGATGCTCGACGCCGCCACGCTGCCCGAGTCGGCCGACGCCATCGCCGACCTGGCCGAGCGTGCCAGCGGCTTCGCCCGCACCAGCCCGGGCATGAAGCTGGAGATCGTGCGCGCGCTGCAGCAGCGTGGCCACGTGGTGGCGATGACGGGCGACGGCATCAACGACGGCCCGGCGCTCAAGCGCGCCGACGTCGGCGTGGCCATGGGCGTGACCGGCACCGATTTCGCGCACGCGATGTCGGACCTGGTGCTGCGCGACGACCACCCGGCGGCGATGCTGCAGGCCGTCGAGCAGGGGCGCACCGCTTTCCTGAACATCCGCAAGTCGGTGCGCTACCTGGTGGCCACCAACCTGAGCGAGCTGGCCGCGACGACGCTGGCCGTGGCCGCCGGCCTGCCCGAGCCCTTCGACCCGCTGGCGCTGCTGTGGACCAACATCGCCACCGACATCTGGCCGGCCATCGCGCTCGGGCTGGAGCCGGCCGAGCCCGGCGTGCTGCAGCGACCGCCGGTCTCGCTGCGAGGCGGCCTGCTCGAGCGCGCCGATTGGGCCGCGGTGGCCACCGACGCCGGCGTGATGACGGTGGCCGCGCTGGGCGCCTTCGGCGTCGGCCTGGCGCGCCACGGCCCGGGGCCGCAGGCGCGTACGATGGCCTTCATGGCGCTGACCTCGTCGCAGTTGCTGTACGCGCTGGCGATGCGATCGCCGCGGCCGCTGCGCGCCGGCGGGCTGCAGCCCAACCCGACGCTGCGCCACGCGGTCGGCTGGTCACTGCTGGCGCAGGCCGGCACGGTGCTGCTGCCGGCAGCGCGGCGCGTGCTGCGCACCGCGCCGCTGGGCCTGGCCGACGCCGCGGTGGTGGGCGTGGCGGCCGCGCTGCCGCTGGCGGTGCGCGAGCTGCTCAAGGAGCGCGTCGTGACGCGCGACCTGAGCCCGGCCAAGTCGCCCGCAGCGGCTCGCTCCGGCGCGGCGGGACCGGCCGCAGCCCGCAGGCGGCGCCGATGACCGCTGCCGTGCTGCACGAGACGGCGCACCGGCTGCGCGTGGCGCTGCCGCCACAGGCCGACAGCGGTGCGGTCCAGGAAGCCCTCACGGGCCTGGCCGGCGTGCGCGCGGTGCGCGTCAACCGCCGCCTGCACTGCGTGGCGGTCGAGCACGACGGCCGGCGCCGCACGCGCAACGCCGTGCTGCGCCGGC
>CAZQPN010000524.1:0-2649 GCA_964595215.1 uncultured Rubrivivax sp.
AGCTGCCAGTTATTTGGCGACGTCGACGGCGATGCTGGAGGTCACCACCCAGTCGGCGCGCGCCTTCACCGCCGCGCTGGTGTTGGCGTAGACGACGACCTTGCGGCCCGGGTGGGCGTCGCAGAAGGCGGCGAACTCGTCGGCCGGGCAGCCGAGGTCGAGCGAGCAGGTCGCGTCCAGGTCGGGCATCAGCACGCGCTTGTCCGGGCTCAGGATCTTGGCCGTCTCGCCCATGAAGCGCACGCCGGCGACGATCAGGGTCCGGGCCGGGTGGTCGCGCCCGAAGCGCGCCATCTCCAGCGAGTCGGCGACGCAGCCGCCGGTGGCCAGCGCCAGGTCCTGGATGTCGCCGTCGACGTAGTAGTGCGCCACCAGCACCGCGTCCTCGGCCGCCA
The DNA here is from genome assembly GCA_964595215.1 of uncultured Rubrivivax sp. Classification (GTDB taxonomy): domain Bacteria; phylum Pseudomonadota; class Gammaproteobacteria; order Burkholderiales; family Burkholderiaceae_C; genus Rubrivivax. The sequence continues at coordinate 396 of CAZQPN010000524.1, forward strand.
GCAGCGCCTTGATGCGCGCGATCGTGGCCTCGCGCTCCGGCGGCGTCAGACGCTCCGGAACCTTGGCCCAGGCGTGGGCCGTGCAGCTGGCGCCCTGGGCGTCCTGGCGGGTGTAGTCGTACAGGGTCTGTTCCATGGGCCTCACCCCTTGGCGGCGGGTTGTGATGTTACAGGGCGCACGCCGAGCAGGCGGCGCGGCGGCAGCCCGGCCGAGCGCCGCACCATGGCGCTGAAGGCGCTGGCGCTGGCATAGCCGAGGGCGCTGGCGATGTGGGCCATCGGGCGCCGCTGGGCGGCCATCGACAAGGCCTTGGCCAGCAGCACCTGGCGCCGCCACTGCACGAAGCTGGTGTCCAGCTCCTGGCGGAACAAGCGGGCGACGGTGCGTGTGCTGGCGCCGGCCTCGGCAGACCAGGCCTCCAGCGTGGCGTGGCGCACCGGGTCGTCAATGACGGCCTCGCACAGCGCGCGCAGCCGCTTGTCGGCCGGCAGCTCCACGCCGAGCGACAAGGGCCGCGCGCGCGCCAGCTCGTCGCACACCAGGGCCGCGAGTGCGGTCTCGCGCGCGCCGGGGGCGTCGCCGGCGCCGTCCGCGGCGTTCGGCGTGTTCGGCGCGTGCGCCAGCTGCAGCACCAGCTCGCGCAGCAGCGGCGAGACCTCGAGCACGCGGCAGCGCGACCAGTCGCCGGGCACGGCGTCGTCCAGCGGCGCCGGCCCCGCGCCGGGTACGGGCGGCGCGAGGTAGAGCGTGCGCAGTTCGGCCCGCTCGACGACCGTGACCGCGTGCTCGACGCCCGGCGGCACCCAGACGGCGCGCTGCGGCGGCACGATGTAGCTGTGCTGCTCGGCCTCGACGCGCACCACGCCGGCGGTCGAGAACACGACCTGCGCCCACGGGTGGGCGTGCGGGACGACCCGGGCGTCGACGTCTAACGTGCGGACCTTGGCCCGCACCGGCCGCGCGTCGGTCGGCGCGAAGCGCGCCGGGTCCAGCGGCAGCACGGTGTGGCGGGCTGCGCGCGCGGCGCGCGGCTGGCGGATGGGGCTTGGCATGAACTCGACAGAACTTGTCCGAGTATCGTAACCCGGACGCGATGCCCGCGCCTACAGTGCGGACCATGGACACCGCCTCCCCCGCTGCGCCGCACACCCGCGCGAGCACCCGGCGCCAGGACCTGACGACGATCTCGCTCATCGGCGTCGCCCATGGCACGTCGCACTTCTTCCACATGCTGCTGCCGCCGCTGTTCCCGGCCTTCATCCGGGACTTCGGCCTCAGCTACTCGGAGCTCGGGCTGCTGGTGACGCTGTTCTTCGTCATCTCCGGCATCGGCCAGGCGCTGGCCGGCTTCCTGGTCGACCGCATCGGCGCGCGCCCGGTGCTGTTCATCGCGATGACGCTGTTCGCCGGCGCGGCGCTGGCGGCCTCGGCGGCCCAGGGCTTCAACGGCCTGATGCTGGCGGCCTGCCTGGCGGGCCTTGGCAACGCGCCCTTCCACCCGGCGGACTTCACGGTGCTCAACAAACGTGTCTCGACGGCGCGGCTCGGGCACGCGTTCTCGGTGCACGGGATCTCGGGCAACTTGGGCTGGGCCGCGGCGCCGGTGTTCCTGATCGGCATCTCCAGCGCCACGGGCAGCTGGCGCATCGCGGCGCTGGCTGCGGGGGGCTGGGCGCTGCTCGTGCTGGTCGCGCTCATCATCGGACGGCGGGCGATCGACGACCGCGCCGGCGCGGGGCGCGCGGTGGTGGCGGCGGCCGGCGGCGCCGAGCCGCACGCGCTGGCCTTCCTCAAGCTGCCGTCGATCTGGCTGTGCTTCTCTTTCTTCTTCTGGAGCACTGCGGCGCTGAGCGCCATGCAGAGTTTCGCCGGCCCGGCGCTCGGGCAGATGTACGGCCTGCCGATCACGTCCACGGCCTTCGTCGTCACCGGCTACATGCTGTTCGGCGCCGCCGGCATGGTCGCGGGCGGCTTCCTGGTGGCGCGTACCGAGCGGCTGGAGCGGACCATCGGCGTCGCGATGGCAGCGTCGGCGGTGCTGCTGCTGGCCGTGGCCAGCGGCTGGTTGCCTGGCGTGCTGGCGATGGGCGTGGCCGCGCTGGCCGGCTTCGGCACCGGGCTGGCCGGGCCGTCGCGCGACATGCTGATCAAGCGCGCCGCCCCGCCCGGTGCCACCGGCCGGGTCTATGGCACCGTCTACTCGGGGCTGGACGTCGGCTTCGCGATTGCGGCGCCGGTGTTCGGCTGGCTGCT
>CAZQPN010000525.1:0-2644 GCA_964595215.1 uncultured Rubrivivax sp.
GGCGTCGGCGACGGCCGTGCGGTCGACCGCCGGCGTGCCGACGATGCCCGGTCCCCAGACCACCGCGGCCATGGCCAGCGCGGCAACGCCGGCCGCGCCGGCGACCATCCAGGCCGTGGTCGGCCGGCTGCCTGCGGCAGCGCCGCCGCGCGCACCGCCGTCGTCGAAGACCTCGCGCGCCGCGCGGTCGACCATCGCCGGCGTGACCGCGCCACGGCCCTCGGCATAGGCGCCGAGCAGGGCCCGGTCGCACAGCAGGTTGATGCGGCGCGGCACGCCGCGCGCGTGACGGTGGATGCGCGCCAGCGCCGCCTCCTCGAACGGCAGCGACGCGTTCAGACCGGCCACCGCCAGGCGGTGGCGCACGTAGGCGGGCGTCTCGGCCTCGGCCAGCGGCTCCAGGTGGTAGCGCGCGATGACGCGCTGCGCGAGCTGCTCGAGCCCCGGCGCGGCCAGTCGCTCGCGCAGCTCGGGCTGGCCGATCAGCACGATCTGCAGCAGCTTGCGCGTGTCGGTCTCGAGGTTGGTCAGCAGGCGCAGCTGCTCGAGCACGTCGGCCGACAGGTTCTGCGCCTCGTCGATGATCAGCACGCTGTGGCGACCGGCGGCGTGGCTGGCCAGCAGGTGGGCGTTCAGCGGGTCGACGTAGGACTTGACCGTGCCTTGCGCCGGCACGGCGAGGCCGAACTCGTGGCACACGGTCTGCAGCAGCTCGCGCACCGACAGCTTGGGATTGAAGATGTAGGCGACCTCGCAGCCCTCGGGCAGCTGGCCGAGGAAGCAGCGGCACACGGTGGTCTTGCCGGCCCCGACGGCACCGGTCAGCACGACGAAGCCGCCGCCGCCCGTGACGCCGTACAGCAGGTGCGCCAGCGCCTCGCGGTGGCGCTCGCTCATGTAGAGGAAGCGCGGATCGGGCGCGATCGAGAACGGCTCTTGCGTCAGGCCGAAGCGCTGCGTGTACATGGGCGCGAGGATAGCGGCAGGGCGCGGTTCAGCCCGCCGCGTCGTCGACCGGCTGCACCGACCACAGGCGCTGCATCTGCGCGCGCAGCAGATCGCTGCCCTGCTCGAGCAGCGGGCCGCGCGGACGCTGTGCCGAGGTCGCGATGAACTGCGTCGTCAGAAGCTGTGGCGCACCCTGCGCCGGCACGATGGGCCGGACGCGGAACGCCTGCGGCAGCCCGTGGCCGTGCACGGCGTTGAGCGTCAGCACCGCGTGCAGGCCGTGGTGCTGCACGAGCTCCAGGATCGCCGGCACGCTCTCGATCTCCACCCCCACCCGCGGCCGGTTGCCCTCGGCCGCCATCGCCTGCTCGAGCAGCATGCGGATCGAGTGCGGGCGGCTCGGGATCACGAGCTCGAACTCGCGCAGCGAGGCCAGCGGCAGCGCCGGGCCGCGCTCGCCCTGGCCTTCCTGCCGTGCCGAGACCAGGTACAGCGCCTCGTCGAGCACGGGTGTCAGGTCGAAGGTCGGCGACGCGGCGACGTTGTAGACCACCGCGCAGTCGATGCGGCCCATCTGCAGCCACTCCAGCATGTGTGCCGACAGCCCCTCCACCACGCTCACCGTGGCCTGCGGGAAGCGCTGCCGGAAGGCCGCGACCAGCGGCGCCGTCAGCACGCGGCTGATGCTGGGCGGCATGCCGACCGCGAGGTGGCCGCCGAGCACGCCGCGCTGTTCCTCCATGTCGCGGCGCGCACGCTCGAGCTGCTGCAGGATGCCGCGCGCGTGGCCCAGCAGCCGGCGCCCGGCGTCGGTCAGCGTCACGCCGCGTCCGGTGCGCGCGAACAGCGCCTGGCGCAATTCGACCTCCAGCTGACGCACCTGGCGCGACAGGGCCGGCTGCGCGACGCCCAGCACCGCCGACGCGCGCGTGAAGCTGGCCAGTTCGGCCACGTGGACGAAATAGTCGAGCTGCTTCAGGTCCACGGTCGGTGCCTTCTCGGCCGCATCGGCCGCATCCGTCGCGTCGGCGATCGCACGCCATCGTCGCGCGGGGCGAGGGCCCTACGCAGAATCCCTGATGTTATGCCGAATTGCGATAGCTGCTAGTAGAGATATCGCGTTGTCGCATGACTCGGGTTGACCAAGAATGCGCAGCATGACGTCTGCGCTCACCGGGATCAGTTCGATGGCCACGCGCCAGCTGCTGAGCGAGCTGGCCGCCGCCTACAGAGCGCGGTCGGGCCGGGCCGTCGCGATCGAGTCGGTGGGCGGCGTCGATGCGGCCCGGCGCGTGCAGGCCGGCGAGCCCTTCGACCTCGTGATCCTGGCCTCCGACGCCATCGACCGCCTGATCGCCTCCGGCCAGGTCGTGGCGGGCAGCCGGGTCGATCTGGTGCGCTCGCCGGTGGCCGTCGCCGTGCCGGCCGGCGCCGCGCACCCGGAGATCGGCAGCGAGGACGCGCTGCGCCGTGCCGTGCGGGCTGCGCCCAGTGTCGGCTACTCGACCGGGCCGAGCGGCACCCACCTGGCGCGGCTGTTCGAGCGCTGGGGCCTCGCCGACGAGGTCCGCGCACGCACCGTGACGCCGCCGCCGGGCGTGCCGGTCGGCCGGCTGGTGGCCGGCGGGGAGGTCGCGCTCGGCTTCCAGCAGCTCAGCGAGCTGATGCACCTGGACGGCATCGACGTCATCGGCAC
>CAZQPN010000526.1:0-2615 GCA_964595215.1 uncultured Rubrivivax sp.
GGTTGTGCAGCTTGAAGACCACGCCCTTGAGGTTCAGCATGATGTGGACGACGTCTTCCTGCACGCCGTCGATGGCCGAGTACTCGTGCAGCACGCCGGCGATCGTCACCTCGGTCGGCGCGTAGCCGACCATGGACGACAGCAGCACCCTGCGCAGCGCGTTGCCCAGCGTGTGGCCGTAGCCGCGCTCGAAGGGCTCGAGGGTCGCCTTGGCGCGGAACTCGCCCAGCGGTTCGACGTGGATGGCCTTGGGCTTCAGAAGATTCGTTTGCATTGGGTGAGCGTTCCTGTCAATACCCTCGGCTCGTTACACCGATAAGGCTGATGGACCATGCCGGGCTGGGTCCGAGGCGCCCCGCGCCCGGCGGGCAGAGCGGCTGCATGAGGGCGCCGGGCCCCGACGGGCCGGCGCCGCACCGAGGCTGGGCCTCAGCGCGAATAGAGTTCTACGATCAGCGCTTCCTTGATCTCGGCGCCGAACTCGTCGCGGTCCGGAGCCTTCTTGAAGACGCCTTCCAGCTTGGTCGCGTCGACCGAGACCCAGCCGGGCATGCCGATGGACTCGGCCAGCTTGAGGGCGTCCTGCACGCGCAGCTGCTTCTTGGCCTTCTCGCGCAGCGCGACGGTGTCACCGACCTTGACCGAGTAGGACGGGATGTTGACGACCTGCCCGTTGACGGTGATCGCCTTGTGCGAGACCAGCTGGCGCGCTTCGGCCCGCGTCGAACCGAAGCCCATGCGGTAGACGACGTTGTCCAGCCGCGATTCGAGCAGCGCCAGCAGGTTCTCGCCGGTGTTGCCGCGGCGGCGCTCGGCCTCGGCGAAGTAGCGCCGGAACTGGCGCTCCAGCACGCCATACATGCGCTTGACCTTCTGCTTCTCGCGCAACTGCACGCCGTAGTCGGAGGTGCGCGAGCCGCTGGTGCGGCCGTGCTGGCCGGGCTTGCTGTCGAACTTGGCCTTGTCGCTGATGGCGCGGCGCGCGCTCTTCAGGAACAGGTCGGTGCCTTCGCGGCGGGATAGTTTGGCCTTCGGGCCGAGGTAGCGTGCCACTGTAGATCCTCGTTGAGTCTGGTCCTGACGCGGCCGTCGCCCGGTTCACGGGAGGCGCCGCGCGAGTCTGGCCGGTGTTGTCGAATGGGCTCAGACGGTGGGCTTGGGGGGCGGCTGGCCCCACGCGGCATGCGCGGGACGCGGGCCCCAGGAAAAACAGCCGGAGGACGCATCGCCACCGGCCGGGGAAACCCTCAATTATAGGCCGGCCGGCGGTTTGGCGCCGACGAGGCCTTCATCAGATCCGGCGGCGCTTCTGCGGCCGGCAGCCGTTGTGCGGGATCGGCGTGACGTCGCTGATCGAGTTGATGCGGATGCCGAGCGACGCCAGCGCGCGCACCGACGACTCGCGGCCCGGGCCGGGCCCCTTGATGCGCACGTCCAGGTTCTTGATGCCCTGCTCCTGCGCCGCACGGCCGGCCATCTCCGCGGCCACCTGGGCGGCGAAGGGAGTCGACTTGCGCGAGCCCTTGAAGCCCTGGCCGCCACTGGACGCCCAGGCAAGCGCACCGCCCTGACGGTCGGTGATCGTGATGATCGTGTTGTTGAACGACGCGTGCACGTGGGCGACACCGTCCGCAACGTTCTTGCGGACCTTCTTGCTCACGCGCCGGGCGGCGGTGTTGGCGGGGGATTTGGCCATCGGTGGTTCTCTTCAGTCGTTCGGTCGCTGCGGCAGGCTTACTTCTTGTTCGCCACTGCGCCCTTGCGCGGGCCCTTGCGGGTGCGCGCGTTGGTGCGGGTGCGCTGCCCACGCACCGGGAGGCCGCGGCGGTGACGGAAGCCACGGTAGCAGCCCAGGTCCATGAGCCGCTTGATGTTCATCGTGTACTCGCGGCGCAGATCGCCTTCGATCGTCAACTTGCCGATCTCGTCGCGGATGCGCTCGAGATCGCTGTCGTTGAGATCCTTGATCTTCTTCGAGTACGAGATGCCGACCGCCTCGCAGATCTTCTGCGCGGTCGTACGGCCGATGCCGTAGATCGCCGTCAGGCCGATCTCGGCGTGCTTGTGCGGCGGAATGTTGATGCCAGCGATGCGTGCCATGGGTGTCCTTTGATCTCTGTGCGACGAGGGCGTGCGCTGAACGCTCAGCCCTGGCGCTGCTTGTGGCGCGGGTCGGTGCAGATCACACGCACCACGCCGTTGCGGCGGATGATCCGGCAGTTGCGGCACATCTTCTTGACCGAAGCGGCGACTTTCATGGTCTTCTCCTTGACCCAAAATTTCTCAAAACTACTTGGCGCGGAAAACGATCCGGGCCCGCGTCAAATCGTAAGGCGTCAATTCCACGGTGACCCTGTCCCCAGGCAGGATGCGGATGTAGTGCAGGCGCATCTTTCCGGAGATGTATCCGAGGACGACGTGTCCGTTTTCCAGCTTCACACGAAAGGTCGTGTTGGGGAGCTTCTCGAGGATCTCTCCCTGCATCTGGATCGCGTCGTCCTTGGACATGGGACCTCACGAGGTCTTGAAATTGGCCTTCTTCAGTAGGGATTCATATTGTTGGCTCATCACGTAGCTCTGGACCTGGGCCCAGAAGTCCATCGTGACGACGACGA
>CAZQPN010000527.1:0-2603 GCA_964595215.1 uncultured Rubrivivax sp.
GTGACGAAGTTGCCCATCAGCACGAAGAGGGGCACCACCGACAGCGTGTAGCTGCCGAGGCCGCCGCACTCGCCGGCGGTCGACGAGATCGCCGCCGGCCAGGAGCGCATCAGGGCGAGTCCGGCGAAGCCGACGATGCCCATCGCGACCGCGATCGGCACGCGCAGCGCCATCAGCACGAACATCGCGGCGAAGCCGAGCAGGCCTTCGGTCATCGCGCTTCTGCCTCGATGCGGCCGGTGGCGGCGCGCCACGCGAGCCACACGTGGGCCAGTGCCGTGACGGCCAGCATCGCCGCGGCGACGACCTGGAAGGGCGAGATGGCGATCTCGAGCGCCGAGGTCGTGTCGCCGAATTCGAGCGTGCGGCGCGATCGCTCCCAGACGATCCAGGTGACGCCGCCGAAGACGAGGGCCGTGAGCGCGTGCGACAGCGTCTGCTGCCAGCGCAGCAGGGCCGGCGGCAGCAGGCGGTCGAGCAGGTCGAAGACGATGTGCTCGCCGGCCAGCGAGGCCAGCGGAAGCGCCATGAAGATCATCACCAGCATCAGCAGCTCGGTGACCTCCACGGCGCCGGTGATCGAGTTGTCCAGGAACTTGCGGCTGAAGACGTCGGCGAAGGTCAGCAGCATCATGCCGAACAGGGCGAGCGCCGACACGCCGGCCAACAGCGAGGTGATTCGTTTCATCATGGCGGTGCGCGGGCCCGCATCAAGCAAGAAGGCCGGCCGGGCCCACCGTGGAGCCCAGCCGGCCTGAAGTATGGGCCCCGAAGGCTTACTTCAGCTTGTCGATCTCGGCGCGGAACTCCTGCAGCACGGCGGCGGCGTTCTTCAGGCCCCGGGCCTCGGCCTCCTTGACCCAGGCCGCCTCGTAGGACGCGGTCTTGGCCTTGAAGTCGGCGACGAACCTGGCGTCGGCGGTGACCGACTGGATGCCGGCGACCTGCTGGGCGGCGCGGCTCTTGGTGTCCATGTCGTCCCAGTACTTGCCGAAGAAGCGCGCGGCGAACTCGCCGGACATCTTCTCGATGATGGCCTGGTCGGCCTTCGGAATCTTGGCCCAGGTCGCCGGGTTCATCACGAGCGCGAAGCTGGTGTTGTACAGGCCGCCCGGCACCGCGGTGCGGTACTTGATCAGCTTGTCGAGGCGGAAGGACACGATGGACTCGTCGGGGAACCACACGCCGTCGACGACGCCCGACGACAGCAACTCGTACGACTCGGGGGCCGGCTTGAGCGTCATGTTGACGCCCAGCAGCTTGCCGATGTCGTTGACGACACCGCCGCCGACGCGGAACTTGACGCCGTCGAGGTCCGCCAGCGTGTTGATCGGCCGCTTGTTGTTGAAGATCACGCCCGGGCCGTGCGTGAACACGGCGATCACCTTCAGGCCGCGGTGCTCGTCGAGCTTGGCCAGGTGCTTCTGGTAGATGCGCTGGTAGGCGACGCTGGTGGCGATGGCCGAGTCGCCGAGGAAGGGCAGCTCCGCCATCTTGGTCAGGACATAGCGGCCCGGCGTGTAGCCGTGCACGCTGAAGGACAGGTCGGCTAGGCCGTCGCGCACGGCATCGAAGGTGCCCGGCGGCGGCGCCACCGGCTTGGGCAGCAGGTTGCACTTGATGCGGCCCTCGGTGGCCTTGCTGACCTCGCCGCACCAGTCGGACTGGGCGCGCGTCAGCAGGTGGGCCGGCGGCACCCAGGACGACATCGTGAGCGTGACCTCGGCGGCGGCGGCGCCGGCGAAGCCGGTCAGGGCCAGGGCGGCCAGGAGCTTGAGACGGGACATGGCAACGGACTCCACGGAGGATCGGTGATGGACCCGGGTCGGAACGCCCGGTTCGAGGAACGCAAGATCCTACCGAAGCCTTGCCGTGCCGCGTGTCATCAGTTTCCCGGGGCGGCGCGCCCCGTGCGCATCGGTTTGATCCAGCGCAACAGCCGCCAGCCCAGCAGCGCACCGACGATGGCAGCGTACACGGCGACCTCGGCGAAGTCGTTCTTGCCCGCTCGCATCCAGAAGAAGTGCAGGATCGCCAGGCCGGCGATGCCGTAGACGAGGCGGTGCAGCGCCTGCCAGCGGCGCGCGCCGAGCACGCGCACCGCGCGGTTGAACGAGGTCGCCGCGAGCGGCAACAGCAACAGCAGAGCCGCGCTGCCGACGAGGATGAACGGACGCTTGACGATGTCGCGCACGATGTCGCCCGCGTCCAGCCCCATGTCGAGCCAGGCATAGGACAGGAAGTGCAGCGACGCATAGAAGAAGACGAACAGCCCCAGCATGCGCCGCCAGCGCGCGAGCGCGTGCCAGCCGGTGGCCTGGCGCAGCGGCGTGACCGCCAGCGCGATGCACAGGAAGCGCAGCGTCCAGTCGCCTGTCGAGCGGATCAGCGCCTCGGCCGGGTTGGCGCCCAGCGCGTCGGTCGCCGCGCCCCAGACCAACCAGGCCAGCGGCACGAGGCACAGCCCGAAGACGGCCGGCTTGGCCGCCGGGTGCATCAGCCAGCGGTTCACGCGAGGCGGCGCGTCGTCCGGCGCGGCATCCGCGGTATCCGGCGGGGGCGCACCCGGCTCAGAAGAAGCGCTTGAGGTCCATGCCGGCGTA
>CAZQPN010000528.1:0-2602 GCA_964595215.1 uncultured Rubrivivax sp.
CCTGCTGCGCCATCATGTAGCTCAGGTTGGCCAGCGTGAAGCTCTTGCCGATGCCACCCTTGCCGTAGATGGCGATGATCTGCGTGGTCTTGGTCGGCTCCCCGGTCGCGGGCGCGTCCGGTTCGATCGCGGCCTCGGCCTTCAGGCGCTCGTCGCGCATGAAGATGACGGGCGACCCGCCGTTCGGGGTGGCGCTCATTGGCAATGTCTCCAGTCGAGGACCATCTTCAGACAGCCGGGATCGTCGAACGCGGTGCGGTAGGCCTGACTCGCCTGTGCCGGGTCTTCGAGGTGGGTGATGAGGCCTGCCAGCGAGACACGGCCTTCGGCGATCAGCTGCTGGACGGCCAGCAGGTCGGGTCGCTGCCACTCGGCGGCACAGCGGATCTGCGCCTCGCGCATGAAGGCCGGCGCGAAGGCGAAGTTCAGCGGCTCGGTGTAGAAGCCGGCGAGCACGATCTCGCCGCCAGGCGCCAGGCGCGCGACGAGCTGGTCGAGGATGCCGGCGTCGCCGCTGACGTCGTACACGCTGCGGTAGTCGCGCCGCGCATCGTCCTCGGGCCGCACGACGGTGTAGCCTTCGGCACCGCCGGCGCGCGCCGGGTGGATCTCCCACACCGTCGGCGCCGGGCCGCCAGCGGCCACCGTCATGCGCGCCAGCAGGCGGCCGAGCACGCCGTGGCCGACGATCAGGTCCGGCGGCACGACACGTTCGCGCTTGCCGCCGCCGGCCACCGCGTGGTACGCGGTCGCCGCCAGCGCCAGCAGCACCGACTCGGCGCCGATGCTCGGCACCGTGACGACGCGGTCGGCGGCCGAGACCAAGGTCTGCGCCGCACCGCCGAACAGTCCGCGCACCTCGCCCCAGCAGCGCGCGCCGGGCACGAACACCGATTCGCCGATGCGGTGCTGCATGTGCGCGCCAGCGTCGACGACGATGCCGACCGACTCGTAGCCGGGCACCAGCGGGTAGCCCATGCCCGGGAAGCTGGGCATGCGTCCGTTGAAGAGCAGCTTCTCGGTGCCGGTGCTGATGCCGCTGTACCGCGTCTGGACGACCAGGTCGTCGTCGCCCGGCGGCGTGACGGGCAGGCGGCTCAGCGCGATGCGCCCCGGCTGCTCGAGGACGATGGCATGCGGATTCATGCGCGCCTCCTGGGTCCCGACAACCGGTCCCCGGCGCGACACGCGTTCGGGACTCTGCAGGGCCGTCGTTCTCGATTCATGGTGTCATCCTACGCTGACACTTTTGGTTGTCAAGCAACAATGACAACATGATTCGTCAGGGTTTACGCGCGCTACCGGCCGGTCTGCAGCGCGCCACGAGGACGCCGGACTGGAGCGGCAGCCGGGTCGGCAGCGCGCGCACCGCGCCGAAGCCGGCGGCGTGCAGCAAGGCCCCGAGCTGCGCCGCGGTGCGCGGCCGGCCGCGGCCCATGGCCAGCAGGTAGAAGCCGAAGTAGGCGTCGCCGACCGCTTCGGCGCCCGGCGCCCCCGCCATCGGCTCGGCGAGCACCAGCGTCCCGTCATCGGGCAGCGCGGCGCGGGCGGCACGCAACAGCCTCAGCACGCGGTCGTCCGCGTGGTCGAAGGCCACGCGCACGAGCGAGATCACGTCGGCGCCGGCCGGCAGCGGATCGGCGAAGAAGTCGCCGCCGAAGGCCTGCGCACGATCGTCCAGCCCCCAGGCGGCGAAGCGCGCGTGCGCCCGCTCGGCCACCGCCGGCAAGTCGAACACCATCAGCCGCAGCGCCGGCGCCCGGGCGGCGACGGCGCGCACGAAGGTGCCCTCCCCGCCGCCGACGTCGAGCAGGCAGCGGTGGCGGCCAAAGTCGTAGGCATCGAGCACCTCGGCCGCGACCAGCGGCTGCGACGCCGACATCAGCTCGGAGTAGGCCCCCACGCGCTCGGGCGACAGCGCCGCCGGCGACACCGGCGCGTCGACCGCCGCGTAGGGCCAGTAGCCGGCCATCGCAGGCCGCTCCCCGGCGTCAGCACCGCGCAGCAGGGCCACCGGGTCGGCGAGGTCGCCGTACAAAGTCGCATGGTGCTCGATCATCGATGCCAGCGCCCGGTTGCCGACCATCGGCGCGCCGAGGCGGCCGAGGGCGATGCGGTCACCCTTGCGCCACTCCAGCAGTTCCAGCGACACGGCGGCGGCGAGCAGCCGGCGCAGCGCGTCATCGGTCAGCGCGGTCGCGTCGCGCAGGTCGGCGACCGGCCGCGCGCCGGGCGCCAGCCGCTCGAAGAGGTCCAGCCGCACGCAGGCCAGCAGCACCTGCGAGTAGACGAAGCCGGCGACGAGATCGAACAGGTCGCGTGCCTCGCGCCGCGCGATGTGCCGCGTCAGCGGAAAGCCGGCCGCCCAGCGCTGGAAGCCGGGACGTGCGACCGTGCGATGGCGCCAATCGCGCAGACGCTCGAGCCAGCCGGCACGCACCGGGCCGACGGCGCCAGGGACGATCGGCGGCACAGGACCGGCGTCGGTGCTGCGGTCCATGTCGGGTCCGGCGCCGCGGCTCAAGCCGTGGGCGTGGGTGTGACGCCGGCGGCGCGGGCGCTCCGCCGTGCCCGGGCCGGCCCGGAGGCCGCCGCCGCGGCC
>CAZQPN010000529.1:0-2600 GCA_964595215.1 uncultured Rubrivivax sp.
AGGACTCGACCAAGCCCATCGTGCTGCTGGCCAGCGGCACCGGATTCGCGCCGATCAAGGCGATCATCGAGCACCTGCGCATGAAGGGCAGCGACCGGCCGGCGGTGCTGTACTGGGGCTGCCGGCGCCGTGGCGACTTGTACCTGAACGACTGGTGCGAGCGCGCCGCCGCGGAGATGCCCAATTTGCGCTACGTGCCGGTGCTGTCGGAGCCGACGGCCGAGGAGGGCTGGACCGGACGGACCGGCTTCGTGCACGAGGCGGTGATGGCCGATCTGCCGGACCTGTCGGGCCATCAGGTCTACGCCTGCGGGGCCCCGGTGATGGTCGACTCGGCGCAGCGCGACTTCGTCGCGCGCTGCGGCCTGCCGGCCGAGGAGTTCTACGCCGACGCCTTCACGTCGGAAGCCGACAAGCTCGCGCCCGTCGCATAGCGGAGGCAGAAGGTCACTTGCTGACCGTCGTCACGTTCGCCTGCACGAGCATCTGCCCGCCGTCGTCGCCCGGCAGCGCGTAGTGCGCGGCTGACATCACGATCGCCAGTGTGATCGCGGCCGAGGCACCGAAGGTGGCCAGGCGGCTGAAGAAGCTGGACTTGTGCATGTGGGTCTCCCGAAGTGCGTGGCGGTGTGCCGATGGGTGCACTGTCGGGGTTTCGCTGTCGAGGCGACAGCGGATTGCGACGAGCGGCCGGTTTCGCCGATGGACCGCTGCCGGCGACGCTCGAACGGTGCGCGGCGGGCTGGGCGCAGCCCGGCCTCGGGGCGCTCAGCGTGTCACTGCGTCGCCGTCGCCCGTGTCGCCGCCATACTCGGTGCGGAAGCTGCCCGCCTGAAGCCCCTGCTGGCGCAGCCAGCGCACCATCACGGCCTCGTAGCCGTGGGTGACGATCACACGCTCGGCGTCGGTGGCGGCGATGGCGCGCTGCAGGCCGGGCCAGTCGGCGTGGTCGCTGAGCACGAAGCCGCGGTCCACGCCCTGCCGGCGGCGCGCGCCGCGCAGCTGCATCCAGCCGCTGGCGAAGGCGTCGCCGAAGGCACCGAGCCGGCGCGCCCAGGCGCTGCCGTGCACCGCCGGCGGCGCGACGACGAGCGCGCGCCGCAAGCTTTGGCGATCGCCCCGCGCGTCCAGCGTCGCCGTCTCCGGCAGCGCCACGCCGGCGGCGCGGTAGGCCTCGTTGAGCGCCTGCACCGCGCCGTGCACGACGATCGGGCCGATGCCCGGGTCGACGCCGGCCAGCAGGCGCTGCGCCTTGCCGAAGCTGTAGGCCATCAGCAGGCTGGGCCGGCCGGCGTCGGCATTGGCGCTCCACCACTCATTGACCGCGGCCATCACCTCGGCCTGCGGCCGCCAGCGGTAGATCGGCAAGGCGAAGGTGCTCTCGGTGACGAAGCAGTGGCAGCGCATCGGCTCGAAGGGCGCGCAGGTCGGGTTCAGGCCGTCGGCCGTGCCGCGCGGGCCGAAGCCGCTGTCGCCGCTGACGAAATAGTCGCCCGACACCACCCAGACCTGCCCGCGGTGCTCGAGCCGCACCTGCGCCGAGCCCAGCACGTGGCCGGCCGGGTGCAGGCTGACGCGCACGCCGCCGATGTCGACCGGCTCGCCGTAGGCCAGCGTCTGCAGCGCGATGTCACCCAGGCGGGCGCGCAGCACGCCGGCGCCGTCGGCGTGCGCCAGGTAGGCGCCGTGGCCGCGCCGCGCGTGGTCGGCGTGGGCGTGCGTGATGACGGCGCGCGCCACCGGCCGCCAGGGGTCGATGTGGAAGTCGCCCGGCGGGCAGTACAGGCCCTCGGGCCGCGCGACGACCAGGTCGCCCTCGCCCGCCGTCTCGGCGGGCGTTCTCCTGTACCCCGCCGCATCGGCGGGCTTTCGACCGTCGCCCGCCGCCTCCGCGGGTGCGCCACCGGCGCCGTCGGCCATCGTCAGGGAGCGTCGGACCGCAGCGGCAGCCGGATCGCGCGCGTGCCGTCCTCGTCGCGCGGGCCGATCGTGAAGTCGAGGTCGCGCGCCAGTGACAGCATGCGATCGTTCTCCGACAGCACGAGGGCGGTCAGCACCTGTGTCCCGCGTGCGCGCAGGTAGTCGATCAGCTTGCCCATCAGCCGCTCGCCCAGGCCGCTGCCCTTCAGGTCGGAGCGCACGACGATGCCGAACTCGGCCTCGACGTTGTCCGGGTCGGCCACCGCGCGCACCACGCCCAACGTCTCCTCGCCGCCGCCCTCGGCCTCGGCGGTGGCGATGAAGGCCATCTCTCGCTCGTAGTCGATCTGCGTCAGCCGGGCCAGCTCGCTGCGCTCGATCGAGCGCCGGCTGTAGAAGACGCGCAGCCGGATGTCCTCCGGGTCGAGCTGCTCGAGGAAGGCCCGGTGCTGCGCCTCGTCCTCGGGGCGGATCGGGCGCACCGTGACGGCGCGGTCGTGCCAGGTCCAGTGCTGCTCGAGCTCGCGCGGGTAGGGCCGGATCGCGAAACGATCGGCGCCCCCCGGTCGGCGGCCGTCGACGCGCACGCGGGCGTCGAGCGCGATCACGCCCTCGGCGTTGGCCAGCAGCGGGTTGATGTCGAGCTCGGCCAGCTCGGGCAGCTCGGCCAGCAGCTGCGA
>CAZQPN010000530.1:0-2594 GCA_964595215.1 uncultured Rubrivivax sp.
TGCTCGTGGAACGCACCGGGCGCGACCAGCGCCGGCTCGTAGCCCAGTCCCGCGGCCTCGAGCGCCGCACGGTAGCCGCGCAGGCGCTCCTGCGCATCGGGATGCACCGGGTCGCCGGCGATGAACGCGATGCGACGGTGGCCGAGCGAGATCAGGTGTTCGGTGGCCAGCTGCGCACCACGGAAATCGTCGAAGTCGAGCGCATACAGGCCGGGCGCCTTCAGCGTCCGGCCGGTCACGACGACCGGCAGCTGACGCGCCAGGGTGCGCAGCGCGCTGTCGCTCAGGCGCCCGGTGAGGATGATCAGGCCGTCGACGCGCCGCGCGCGCAGCGTCTCGATGCAGCGCGCCTCGACCGCGGCGTCCCAGTGGCCGCTGACGAACAGCGCGCTGTAGCCGGCCGTGTCCAGCACGTCCTCGATGCCGCGCAGCGCGCCGCCGTAGAACGGGCTGTCGATGGCCTGCGTGACGACGCCGATGCTCAGCGTGCGTCCGCCAGCCAGCCCGCGCGCGACCGGGTTGGGCACGAAGCCCAGGGTCGCGATCGCCTCGTCGACCGCCCGCCGCTTGGCCTCGCTGACCGTCGCCGTGCCGTTGAGGATGCGCGACACGGTGCTGGGCGACACGCCGGCGCGCGCCGCCACCTGCTCCAGCGTCACCGGTGCCGCCACGGCGCCGCGCCGGGCCGCGCGCACACCGGACGAATGTTCATTGGCCATCGGATCGTCCATCCCTCGCTCTTTTTTTCAGTGTACGCGGCCCCTCGTCGGCCCCCCTGCGTCGCAGGCGGGGCATGGCGGCGCGCCACCGCGGCGGTCGTCAGCGCTGGCTCACCAACGGGATCATGCGCACGCGCAGCTGACCACAGCCCGCGTCCACGTCCTGGCCCGCCGAGCGACGCAGCCGGGTCAGGATGCCGCGCCGGTTGAGCGTGCGCGCGATCTCGGCTGCGCGATCCCAGGACGGGCGCTCGAACGGCAGCCCCGGCGCGGCGTTGAAAGGAATGAGGTTGAGCATCGCGTGCCGCTCGGCCAGCAGCGTCGCCAGCCGCCCGACTTCGTCGTCACCGTCGTTGACTCCGCCCAGCAGCGTCCACTGCACCTGCACCGGGTAGCCGGTGGCGCGCGCGTAGGCATCGGCCCGCGCCACCAGATCGTCCGGCGCGATGCGCGGCGCGCGCGGCAGCAGGTGGGCGCGGCGCTCGGCGAAGGTGCTGTGCAGCGACAGCGCGAGCGCGGGCTTCACGCGCCCGGCCGGCAGGCGCTCGAAGACGCGGGCGTCGCCGACGGTCGAGAACACGAGTTCCTTGTGGCCGATGCCGCCCTCGGTGCCGAGCAGGTCGATCGCGTCCAGCACCGCGTCGAGGTTGTGCGCCGGCTCGCCCATGCCCATGAAGACGACCTTGCGCACGCGCCGCAGCGCGCGCGCCAGCGCCACCTGGGCGACGATCTCGGCGCTGCCGAGCTGGCGCTGCAGGCCGCCGGTGCCGGTCATGCAGAACACGCAGCCGACCGCGCAGCCGACCTGGGTGGACACGCACAGGCCGTCGCGCGGCAGCAGCACGGCCTCCACCGCCTGGCCGTCGGCGAGGTCGATCAGCAGTCGCTCGCCGCCGTCTTCGGCCGGGTGTCGGCTGCGCAGACGCGCCAGGCCGGCGAGCTGGTCGGTCAGCGCCGGCAGCGCCTGGCGCAGCGGGCGCGGCAGGAAGTCCTCGATCGCACGGCGGCCGGCGTCCTGCGGGCGCGCCTGCGCCCAGTGGCGCAGCACGCGCGCCTCATGCAGCGGGCGCGCCCCAAGGGCGCGCAGGCGATCGCGCACGGCATCGATCTGCATCGCGCGGTCAGCCGTCCGCCGGCGGCAGGTCGCCGAGGAAACGGTCGTAGGCCGCGATGAAGTCGCCCGGCACCTCGAAGTACGGCAGCGCCCCGGTCTGGAAGACGTCGAAGCGCCAGTGACCGCGCCCTTCGACGAGCGACTTGCCGCGGTAATCGGTGAAGTCGCCGCGCACGCCGTGCGACATCCACACCGGCAGCGCCAGCGCCTCGTAGACGGCGTGGATGTCGGCGCTGAACAGGCCGCCGGACAGGAAGTGCAGCGGCGCGTGCTCGGCGCCCGGCTGGTGCGAGGTGATCACCGCGTCTCGCCACAGCGTCTCGTCGATGTCGCGCGAACCGAAGGTGCGGCGCAGGAAGTAGCGCACGACGCCGGGCCGCGTCAGGCCGCGGAACAACGCCCCGCCCCAGCCCGGGCCGCGCAGCGCGGCCAGCAGCCAGGGCATCGCGCGCGTGCTGCCGGGCGGTCCGCGGCGCGGGCCGCGGCCGTCCATGCCGGTCGGGCTGACGAGCGCGAGGCTGCGGTAGTCGGCGGGCGCCTCGACCGCGGCGCGCGCCAGGAACTCGCACGACAGCGACACGGCCAGCGCGTCGACCGGTGCGGCACCGCAGCGCTGTCGGATCTGCGCGCGCAGCGCGTGCAGCGCATCCGTCATCAGGCGCGGCGTGTACACGCGGTCGCTGCGGTCGGAGGCGCCATAGCCCGGAAGGTCGATCGAGAACACCGTGCGCGTGGCGCGGTAGTGCTCGTGCAGCGGCCGC
>CAZQPN010000531.1:0-2593 GCA_964595215.1 uncultured Rubrivivax sp.
GCGAGGGCTTCACGCGCGGCATGGCGCTGTACTTCCAGCGCCACGACGGCCAGGCAGTGACCTGCGACGACTTCGCCCAGGCGATCGCCGACGCCAACCCCGGCACCCCGCTGTCCGACCACCTGGACCTGTTCAAGCGCTGGTATGCACAGGCCGGCACACCGCGCCTGCACGCGCGGGGCCAGTGGGATGCCGAGGCGAGGCGCTACACGCTGACGCTGCGCCAGCAGCACCTGCCTTCGCCCGGCCAGGCCCACAAGCAGCCGATGCTGATCCCGGTACTGGCTGGGCTCGTCGGACGCGACGGTGCCGCGCTCGGCGAGCGCCTGCTGGTGCTGACCGAGGCCGAGCAGCGCTTCGATTTCGACGGCCTCGACGCCGAGCCGGTGCCGTCGCTGCTGCGTGGCTTCTCGGCGCCGGTGATCCTGGACGACGGCCTGGACGACGACAGCCTGCTGACGCTGCTGGCGCATGACGGCGACCCGTTCAACCGCTGGGAGGCCGGCCAGCGTCTGGCGCTGCGCCGGCTGCTGGCGGCGCTGCCGGCGGGCGCGCCGACCGCCCTCGACGACGCCTTCGTCGACGCCATGCGCGCGGTGCTGCGCCACCCCGTACTGGACCCGGCCTTCAAGGCGCTGGCGCTGACCCTGCCGAGCGAGGCCTATGTCGCCGAGCAACTCGAGCCCTTCGACCCGCTGCGCATCCATGCCGTGCGCGAGGCCATGCAGCAGCAGCTCGCCGAGCGCCTGGCCGACGATTGGGCCTGGGCCTGGGACGCGCACCAGGTTGCGGGCGGCTACCGCCCGTCACCCGACCAGGCCGGCCGGCGTGCGCTGGCGAACCTGGCGCTTGCCATGCGCGTGCGTCACGGTGTCGGGGCCGGTGATCCGGTCTGGCCGGGCCGTGCCTACCAGCGCGTCAAGGATGCCGACAACATGACCGACCGCCTCGGCGCGCTGACCGCGCTGATTGGCGCCGCCTCGCCTCTGGCCGAACCCGCGCTGGCGCACTTCCACGCCCGCTTCCGGCACGACCCACTGGTGATCGACAAGTGGTTCGCGATCCAGGCCATGGCCCCGGAGCACGCGCCGGCCGGCCCGGGCGGCGTGCTGCAACGGGCGCGCAAGCTGCTCGAGCACCCGGACTTCTCGCTGCGCAACCCGAACCGCGCGCGCAGCCTGATCTTCGCGCTGTGCACGGGCAACCCGGCCGCCTTCCACCGGCCCGACGCCTCCGGCTACGTATTCTGGGCCGAGCAGCTGCTGGCGCTGGACGCCATCAACCCGTCGGTCGCCGCCCGCCTGGCGCGCGCGATGGATCGCAGCGGCGCGCTCGCCGAACCGTGGCGCAGCGCCGCGCGCGAGGCGATCGCACGCGTGGCCGCCAAGGCCGACCTGAGTGACGACGTGCGCGAGATCGTCTCGCACACGCTGGAGAACGCCTGACATGCCCGCAACGTCAACGACCCGCCGCATCAGCCTGACGCAGTACCTCGTCGAGCAGCAACGCGAGCACGGCCGTATCCAGCCTCCGCTGCGGCTGCTGATCGAGGTCGTCGCGCGCGCCTGCAAGCGCATCGCGATCGCGGTCAACAAGGGGGCGCTGGGCGACGTGCTCGGCAGCACCGACCAGAGCAACGTGCAGGGCGAGGTGGTCAAGAAGCTCGACGTCATCGCCAACGAGGTGCTGGTCGAGGCCAACGAATGGGGCGGCCACCTCGCGGCGATGGCCAGCGAGGAGATGGACTCCATCCACGTCGTGCCCAACCGCTACCCGCAGGGCGAGTTCCTGCTGCTGTTCGACCCGCTCGACGGATCGAGCAACATCGACGTGAATGTCTCGATCGGCACCATCTTCAGCGTGCTGCGCAAGGTCGGCCACGGGCGCGGCGTCAGCGAGGAGGACTTCCTGCAGCCCGGGCGTCAGCAGGCGGCCGCCGGCTACTGCGTGTACGGGCCGCAGACCACGCTCGTGCTGACGGTGGGCGACGGCGTGGCGATGTTCACGCTCGACCGCGAGACCGGCTCGTGGGTGCTGACCGAGGACCAGGTGCGCATCCCCGAGGACACCAAGGAGTTCGCGATCAACATGTCGAACATGCGCCACTGGGCCGCCCCGGTGAAGCGCTACATCGACGAGTGCCTGGCCGGCCAGGAGGGCCCGCGCGGCAAGGATTTCAACATGCGGTGGGTCGCCAGCATGGTGGCCGACGTGCACCGCATCCTCACCCGCGGCGGCATCTTCCTGTATCCGTGGGACCAGCGCGAGCCGGGCAAGCCCGGCAAGCTGAGGCTGCTGTACGAGGCCAATCCGATGGCCTTCCTGGTCGAGCAAGCCGGCGGCGCGGCCACCAACGGCCGCGCTCGCATCCTCGACGTCGTGCCGACGAAGCTTCACGAACGCGTCAGCGTCATCCTCGGCTCGAAGAACGAGGTCGCGCGCGTGACGGACTACCACGCGGACTGACGAGCTCCTGGCGCGCGCGGCCTGCGGGCGGCGCACAGACCGGCCCGCGGATGGCATAGAATCGCGGGCTACGCCGGTGTAGCTCAGTTGGTAGAGCAGCGCATTCGTAATGCGAAGGTCGGGAGTT
>CAZQPN010000532.1:0-2588 GCA_964595215.1 uncultured Rubrivivax sp.
CCCATGACCTTGATCGGGAAGGCGCTCGGGTACTCGATCAGGCTCTCTTCGGGCGGGATCTCGCGCATCGGTGGGCCTGTCGCGTTCAGATCGCCTGCTCACGCTTGGCGCGCTGGTAGGCCTCGTGCAGCCGCGCGTAGACCGGCCCCGGCTTGCCGCGCAGCGCGCCGTGGCCGACCGGCTCGCCGTCGATCTTCGTCACCGGCAGCACCTCCTTGGTGGCCGAGCTCAGCAGCACCTCGTCGGCGGCGCGCACGTCGGCCTCGGAGATCTGGAGCAGGTTGTAGGCGATGCCGACCTCCTCGCACAGCTCCTTCAGCAGGTCGTATCGGATGCCCTCGAGCACGTGCTCGCTCTTGGGCGGGCCGAGCAGCGCGCCCTCGTGCACGATCCAGACGTTGCTCGCCGCCGCCTCCGTCAGGTGGTCGCCGCGGAACATGATGGTCTCCAGCGCACCCTGGTCGGCCGAGATCTGGCGCGCCAGCACGTTGCCCAGCAGGCTGGTGCTCTTGATGTCGCCGCGCTCCCAGCGGAAGTCGCGCGCCGTCACGCAGGCCACGCCGTGGTGGCGCTGCTCGGCGCTCGGCGGCTTCATCGGGCTGGCCATCATGAACACGGTGGGCTCGATGTCCGACGGCATCACGTGGTCGCGCAGCGCGACGCCGCGCGTGACCTGGATGTAGACGAGCTGGTCGGCCGCGCCGGTCTTGTCCTGCAGCGCCTGCACCAGCCGGCGCGACGCCTCCAGCCACTGCTCGCGGGTGCGCGGCGGCACGATGCGCAGCTTGGCCAGGCCGCGCGCCAGGCGCGCCATGTGCTCGTCGAAGCGGAAGATGCGGCGGCCGTAGAACGGCACCACGTCGGACACGCCGTCGCCGAAGATGAAGCCGCGGTCGAGCACGCTGACCTTGGCCTCGTTGAGCGGGACGAGCTCACCGTTCAGTTCGCACAGCGTGTCGGGCAGGGTGATCATGGGCGCTCTCGCGGCGGTGGCGCAGGGCCGTGGGTGGGGCCGTCGGCGGACCGGCCCCGGTCAGCTTACTTGATCCACAGCCGCAGCGCATCCCAGGCGCGGCCGACGACGCCGGCCAGCGGCACCGGCTCGAGCACCTCCAGCGGCAGGCTGCGGATCTCGGTGCCGCCGGCCGTGCGGATGCGCACGACGCCGACCGGCTGCCCGGCCTCCAGCGGCGCCACCAGCGGGTCGGTGCGCTCGATCGTGCTCTTCAGCCCCGCGCCCTCGCCGCGCGGCACCGTGATGGCCAGGCCGCCGCGCACGCCCAGGCCGACCTCCTCGAGGCTGCCCTTCCACACCGGCACCGTCGCCACCGCCTTGCCGGGCTCGAACAGGCGCACCATGTCCCAGGCCTGCCAGCCCCAGTTGAGCAGCTTCTCGCTCTCGCTGGCGCGCGCGGTGCGCGAGTCGGTGCCGAGCACAACGCTGAGCAGCCGGCGCTCGCCGCCCGGCTGGCTGCGCTTGGCGCTGGCCACCAGGCAGTAGCCGGCGGCTGCGGTGTAGCCGGTCTTCATGCCGTCGACCGAGGGATCGCGGCCGAGGAGCATGTTGCGGTTGTCCTGGCGGATGTTGTTGAAGGTGTACTCGCGCAGCGCGTAGTAGCGGTAGCCGTCGGGGAAGTCGCGGATCAGCCGCCCGGCGATCGTCGCGACGTCGCGCGCGCTGCCGTGGTGGCCAGGCTCGGTCAGCCCGGTGACGTTCCGGAACTGCGTGTTCTTCAGGCCCCAGGCCTGCGCCTGGCGGTTCATCAGCTCGACGAAGCTCTCGACGCTGCCGGCCACGCCTTCGGCCAGCGCCACCGAGGCGTCGTTGCCGCTCTGCACGATCATGCCGCGCAGCAGTTCGTCGACCTTGGGCGTCATGCGCGTGTCGATGAACATCAGCGAGCCGCCGGCCTTGCGCTCGTTCCATGCGCGCTCGGACACCGGCAATGTCTGCTCCAGCGTCAGCTTGCCGTCCTTGATCGCCTGGAACACCAGGTAGGCGGTCATGATCTTGGTCAGCGAGGCCGGGTCGGCTTGGGCGTCGGCGTCGCGCTCGGCCAGCACCTGGTCGCTGGAGAGGTCGACCAGGATGTACTGCCGCGCGGCCAGCTCGGGCGGCTGCGGCATCTGGGCGGCGGCCGGCGCGCCCACCAGCAGGGCAAGCGCGGCGGCGGCGGGGGCCAGGGATCGGACGGGCGTGCAGGCAGCGGCCCACGCGCGGGCAAGGAGTCGGGTCATCGGCAGGGTTCGGTCGGTCGAATCGGAAGGACAGGGGAGGGGAAGCGCCGGCCGGCGAGCCGCGCGCTCAGCGGCAGGCGCCGACGACGAGTTGCTTGAGCACGGCCAGCTGACCGTGGAAGAAGTGACCGACGCCGGGCACGATCGTGACCGGCAAGGTCTGCGGCCGCGCCCAGTCGAGCACCGCGGCCAGCGGCACGACCTCGTCGGCCTCGCCGTGGATGACGACCGTGTCGTGCGACACCGGCGGCGCCGGAAAGTTCGCCACCGCGGGGCCGACCAGCACCAGCCGCTGCGGCGCCGGCCCGGCGCCCGGCTCGGCCAGCCGTGCCGCCGCGCGCGCGGCCATC
>CAZQPN010000533.1:0-2584 GCA_964595215.1 uncultured Rubrivivax sp.
GGGCCTGCGCCTGGCGCACGTAGATGCACTCCATGTCGTCGGGCTTGACGCTGCGAACGACGTCCAGCAGCTCCTGCTTGCCCGACTTCTCGAGTGCCACCTCGAGCTCGTAGGTCATGTCGAAATGGTCCTCGATCGGGCGCTTGTGGCGGCCGGTGACGAAGATCATCTCGCGCACGCCCGCGGCGTAAGCCTCCTCGACCGCATACTGGATCAGCGGCTTGTCGACGACGGGCAGCATCTCCTTGGGCTGCGCCTTGGTGGCGGGAAGGAAGCGCGTGCCGAGACCGGCGACCGGGAATATTGCCTTCTTGATGAACATTTTCTTACATACACTCCGACGAAACAGAGCCTCCAGTCTATTGGGCATGGGGGCCGACGAGGAGTCCTTCGAAACTCCCATCACCGCTCCCCATGGATCTGATGATCGTCGAACCACTGGACCCGGACGTGGTCCAGTGGCTCGAGGTGCGCTACAAGGTGCAGCTGGCACCCGGGCTGGCGCATGAGCCGATCGCATTGCGCCAGGCGCTCGCGTCGGCGCGTGCGATCGTCGTGCCGCCGTCGGTCGCCGTCGACGAGGCGTTGCTGCGTGCGGCGCCGCGCCTGCGTGCGGTCGGCCGCCTGTCGGCAGGCGCGGAGAACATCGACGACCAGGCCTGCGCCCGCGCCGGCGTGGAGATCGTCCGTCCGGGCAACGCCAGTGCCGCCGCCGAGGCCGAGTTCGCGATAGGCGCACTGCTGCAGTTGCTGCGTCGGGTACCGGTGGTCAACGCCGAAGGACTGCTCGTGGGCCGCGAACTCGGCGGCGCCCAGGTCGGCCTGGTCGGCATGGGCCCGGCGGCACGACCGCTGGCCAAGCTGCTGTCCTCCTTCGGCGCGCAGGTGGTCGGCTACGACCCCGCGCTGCACGCGTTCGACCCGCTGTGGGCCGGCTGGGGCGTGCGTCCGCTGCCGCTGCGCGAGCTGTTCGAGCAGTGCGACGCGGTGTGCGTGCTGATGAGCTTCTTCACGCGCTACCGTGGACTGATCGGGGAGAAATTCCTCGCCGGTGGCAAGGCCGACCAGGTCCTCGTCAGCCTGACGCACTCGACGGTGTTCGACGAGGCGGCGCTTGCCGACGCGCTGGAGGGCGGACGCATGGCCGCGGCGTGGTTCGACAGCCTGGAGCCGGGCGCCCTCGACATCGGACGCCCGCTGCACCGCGTGCAGAACCTGCAGGTCACCCCGCGCGTGGCCAGCACGACGCGCGAGTCGCGCCTTCGCAGCGCCTGGGCGGTGGCGCGGCGCATCGACGAGATCCTGTCCAGCCCCGCGCCTCGGGTCGGCTTCAGGCCGGCGGCGTCAGCCGACGTCGTTGATCTTGCAGACGATCCAGGGCCTGACTGAATCCGGCCAGCCGCTCGCGCTCCTGCGCCACGACCGTCGCCGGCGCGCGCGCGACGAAGCCCTCGTTGGCCAGCTTGGCCTCGGCCTTGACGATCTCGCCCTGCAGCCGGGTGATCTCCTTGCCCAGCCGCGCCAGCTCGGCGTCGACGTCGATCTCGACATGCAGCGCCAGCCGCAGGTCGCCGCCCAGCGTCACCGGCGCAGCCGCGGTGGCGGCGGCGAAGGCGGCCTCGTCGGCCATCACGCGCACCTCGGACAGCCGGGCCAGCGCCTTGAGCGCCGGCGCCGCCGCCTCGGCGAAGGCCGCGTCGCCGAGCGCCAGCAGCGGCACGCGCTCACCGGGCGACAGGTTCATCTCGGCGCGCAGCTGGCGACAGGCCGCGGCGACCGCCTTCAGCCGCGCCATCCACGCGTCGGCCGCCGGGTCGACCTTGCCGAGCTCGGCCTGCGGGTAGGCTGCGGTCGCCACCGTGGCATCGTCGCCGTCGACCCGCCGGCCGGCCACCACCGACACCCGGTCCCAGAGCTCGGCCGTGATGAAGGGCGCGATCGGGTGCAGCAGGCGCAGCACGGTCTCCAGCGTGCGGATCAGCGTGCGCCGCGTGGCGCGCGCGCGCGCCTGGTCGCCGTCGCGCGTCGCATCGGCGATCTGCACCTTGGCGATCTCCAGGTACCAGTCGCAGTACTCGTCCCACACGAAGGCGTAGATCGCGCCGGCGACGTTGTCCAGCCGGTAGTCGGCGAAGCCCTGCGCCACCGCCGCCTCGACGCGCTGCATCTCGCCGGTGATCCAGCGGTCGGCGAGCGAGAAATGCAGGTAGCCGGCCATCGGGCCGCCCGGCTCGCACTCGGCGCTCGTGTGCGGCTTCAGCCCGCAGTCCTGCGCCTCACAGTTCATCAGCACGAAGCGCGTCGCGTTCCACAGCTTGTTGCAGAAGTTGCGGTAGCCCTCGCAGCGCTTGCTGTCGAAGTTGATCGTCCGCCCCAGCGTGGCCATCGCCGCGAAGGTGAAGCGCAATGCGTCGGCGCCGTAGCCGGGGATGCCGCCCGGGAACTCGGCCTCGGTCGCCTTGCGCACCGCGGGTGCGCGCTCGGGCTTGCGCAGGCCGACAACGCGCTTGTCGAGCAGCGGCGCCAGAGCGATGCCGTCGATCAGGTCCACCGGGTCGAGCACGTTGCCCTCGGACTTGCTCAT
>CAZQPN010000534.1:0-2575 GCA_964595215.1 uncultured Rubrivivax sp.
TCGGCTCCTGGTACCAGGTCGCCGGGATCAGGCAGCGCTGGCCGGCGGCCCAGGCGGCGCGGTAGGTCGGCCGGGTGGCCTCGGTCTCGACGCGCGCGTTGTTGGTCAGGATCGCGCGCGATCCCGGGCGCCGGGTCTTCGCCTTGGGCTGCACCATGCCCCACTGCCCGACGACACCCTGGAGCCGGCCGTCGACCGGGCGCAGGAACAGGCCGGTGCCGAAGGGGCCGACGGGCACGGCGTTGAGCTCGGGCACGATGGCACGGAAGTAGCGCTCGACGTGCTCCTTCGGGGCCATGTGGTACAGGTTGCACATCGCGCGATCGTAGCGATGCCCCAGGCTCACGCCACGAGACCGGCGCGCTTCAGACTGCCTGCATGGGCACGACGAGCCACTTCCGACCGTACCGCGACGCGCCGACCCCGTGCTGGCATTGCCGCCACTTCGGTGCGCTGATCTACCAGGGCAGTGCAGCCTGGTGCCGACTTGCTGCGAACGCACCCGTGCGGGCGATGCCGCAGAGCGGCTGTGCCTCGTTCGAGCGGGAACCGGGATCGGACGACGAGCCGGGACCGCCGGCGGCGATCATCGGATCTGCTTGGCCAGCACGGCCTCCAGCAGGTCGCGCTGGGTCTGGCGGGAGATCGGGCTGAAGTCCTCGTCCAGTGCCGCCTCGACATCGAGTGCCTGCCGCGCATCGGACAGCACCCGATGGCGCTCGGCGACGTCGCCTGGCGTGGCGTCTAGCCACGAGGTCCCGCTGTCCACCATCTGGCGCAGCGCCGGATCGACCCGGAAGTAGTCCGCCCATTGCGCGGCGGAGAGGTCGCCGCCTGCGGCCATTCCGTCCAACCGGCGCAGCAGGTGCAACGGCGTGAACAGCGCCGGCAGCACGAACGCCGGCGCGATGTCGTGCGCGCTGACCTCGTCGATGTTGGTGTGCAGCTTGGCGAGTTTCGTGTGGGCCGCGTCGTTCCAGTCGCCGAAGGCCTCGGCCGCGTAGGCGTCGGCGATCGCGGTGCGCGCCAGCGAGATCAGCCTCATGGCCGCGGCGGCATACAGGGCCGCGAGATAGGTCGCCTGCATATAGGACAGCGTGTTCAGCTGATCGCGGCGCGCCTTGAGCTCGTCGACCACGCCGACCAGGTGTTCGACGGCGTCCAAGAACGGAGGTGTGGCGCGGCTGCCAGGACCGTGCGGCACCCGCGGGATGCTGCACAGCGTGAACAGCAGGGACGCCAGGACATCGGACGCCACTTCGCCATTGGCCCGGAAGTCCATGAAGCTTCGGACGGTCAGAAGGACCGGCTCCCAGAACGCGTTGATCGCTACCGGGCCGGCGTCGCTGCGGCGCCAGGTGTCGCGGATCATCTCGGCACCGCGCCTGGACGCGTCGGCCGCCCAGGGGGCATCGTCGTCGGCCGTTGCGGACTGACGAATGCAGTGGCGAACGCGGTAGACGCGCTCGGGCGGACCGCCTCCGTGACCGATCAGGTTGTTGGCGCTGGTCAGCAGGGCTTGCCAAAGCGGTGACCGGTGCAGGTCAGCGGGCTGTCGCTCGACGTCCTTGACAGGGGTCCCAGGCGGCGGAGGCGCCAGCGTGGTGAGACCATTCGAGTCGCCGATGAACACATACAGAGTGGGCTGCGACTTCGAGCGCGGCACCCAACGGTTCCATCCGGGCGCGTAGCCCTCGGTCCCGCCCTCGGCGAGCCGAGCGGTCGCCATGCCGAAGGCCGGGTCGCGCTGCAGGAAGGCCCGGCACGCCGCGTCCCACTGGCACTGCGAGACCCAGCGGCCCCAGCTCATCGGCCGAGCATCTGGTCGGCCGCGGCGGCGACCTTCTTCGCTTCGCGCTCGGCCTGGCTGCGCACCGCGCCAGCCTCGAGGTACTCCTCGACCACCGCGTCCAGTGCGGCAACACGGGCCGACTCGCTGGGCGGCTGGGTCCGGATCGCGTTGAGCGCCGCATCCAGGTCGTGCTGTGCCTCGGCCGTATCGGAGGCCTCAGGGCCGGAGCGCAACTTCTTCAGGAAGGCACGCGTCTTCTCGCCGTGGCGCTTGGCCATCTCCTCGAAGCCGGCGGACTTGAGGTAGATGTCGGCGTACTTCTTGAGCAGGTACAGGGCCACCGCGGCCACGGCCGACTCGGCGATGAAGTGGCGCTCGCCCTCCTCGCTGACCAGGAGCGTGGCCGTGGCCTTGTCCAGCTGCTGCGAGAGTGACTCGACGGCGTTCATCAGCGCTCCTCGTGATTTCGACCCGTGGCCGGACCAGCCGCGAGAAACGCCGGCCCTCTCGGCGTGCCGCGGCAGCGGCACCTTGGGGATATAGATCGTCCGCCGTGTGAACGCAAGCCCAAGGTTTGAGGTCAGGCGCGCGCCCGGTTATCGGGTGGCGGAAGCCCTGATCGGACTTTGACGGACTCGCTCCGTCGGCACCAACGGAATCCTCGATCGAAGCGATCTGTAGGTCAGGAGCCAGACGGATAGCGGTTGTTCGCCAGGCGGTGCCAGTTGGCGCCCGACCCTTGTGTGACATTCGATTTCCTTGATACGTCGCCGCGAAGCCGAC
>CAZQPN010000535.1:0-2572 GCA_964595215.1 uncultured Rubrivivax sp.
CGCCAGCGGCATCGCCGGCGAGATCCCGCCCGACCAGGCCCTGCCCGAGGTCTGGGTATGGGACGACGCGCGCCTGGCCCCGGCGCGTGCGCTGCTGCAGCAGCTGCGCCACCTGCCGCACCGCCACTGGGCCTGCCGGTCCTGCGGCGAGGTGGTGGATGGCCCGTTCGAGCAGTGCTGGAACTGCGGCGCGGCGATGCCCCCGGCTGGCAGTGGCGCGGAGCCCGACCGGTGACGCACGCACTGACGCCGCGC
The DNA here is from genome assembly GCA_964595215.1 of uncultured Rubrivivax sp. GTDB lineage: Bacteria > Pseudomonadota > Gammaproteobacteria > Burkholderiales > Burkholderiaceae_C > Rubrivivax. The sequence continues at coordinate 256 of CAZQPN010000535.1, forward strand.
GTGGCGCTGCTGCTGATGGTGCCGCCGCTGATGTGGGCCGGCAACGCCCTCGTCGGCCGCGTGCTGGCCGGGCAGGTGCCGCCGCTGCAGCTCAACGCGATGCGCTGGTCGGTCGCGCTGCTGGTGCTGCTGGCGCTGGGCTGGCGCGCGCTGGCCACGCCGGCGCGGCGCGCCGAAATCAGCTCGCGCTGGCGCCAGCTGGCGCTGCTCGGCGGCCTCGGCGTCGGCGCCTACAACGCGCTTCAGTACGTCGCGCTGACGACCTCGACGCCGATCAACGTCACGCTCATCGCGGCCAGCACGCCGCTGTGGATGATGCTGATCGGCATGCTCTTCTACCGCGAGCACCCACGGCCGCTGCAGTGGCTCGGCGCGGCGCTGTCCGCGCTCGGCGTGCTGACGGTGCTGCTGCGCGGCGAGCCGGGGCGCATCGTCGACCTGCGCCTGGTGCCGGGCGACCTGTGGATGCTGCTGGCCGCGCTCAGCTGGGCGCTGTACAGCTGGCAGCTGGCGCGCCCGCCCGCCTCGCTGGCCGGCGCGGCGCGCCCGCGCTGGGACTGGGCCGAGGCGCTGCTGGTGCAGGTGCTGTTCGGCCTCGTCTGGGCCGGCGGTGCGGCGGCGTTGGAGGCGGCGTTCCACGCCCAGGGCCTCTCGGCGGGATCGGGTGTCGGCGCTGCGGCCACGGCCGCCGGCGCGGCGGTGGCCAGCGGCACGGCCGCCGCCGGCCTGCCCGGCTGGGCGCTCGCCGCCGCGGTGGTGTTCCTGGCGCTCGGCCCGTCGGTGCTGGCCTACCGCTGCTGGGGCCTGGGTGTCGCCGCCGTCGGCCCGGCGCTGGCGGGCTTCTTCGCCAACCTCACGCCGCTGTTCACCGCGCTGCTGTCGGCCGCGCTGCTGCGCGAGCCGCCGCAGCCCTTCCACGCGCTGGCCTTCGCGCTCATCGTCGGCGGCATCTTCGCGTCGTCCCGGCGTTGACACATCGGCCGTCCGCACCCGATCCGTCCGCCCTCTGCCGCCCCCGCGACCCGCCGCTCTGTCTGCCCGCCCGTCCGTCATGACCCGAGACCCGTCGCCCCGCCCTGCCCCACCGCCAGCATCGGCATCTCCGCCTCCGGCCACGGACACCGCCGCCGCGGATCCGGCCGCCTTCGCGCTGGAACTGATCACCAGCCGCCACTCGGTCGCGCCCAAGCGTCTCGTCGCCCCAGGGCCGGGCACCGCGCAGTTGCGGCGCATGGTCGCCGCCGCCGCCTGCGCGCCCGACCACCGCGAGCTCGCGCCGTGGCGGCTGCTGCGCATCACTTCAGCGCAGCGGCAGCGCCTGGGTGCGCTGTTCGAGGCCGCGCTGCTCGAGCGCGACCCGGACGCCGACGCCGTCGCGCGCGCCGACGCCCGCGCCAAGGCCGAACGCGCGCCCGAACTGCTGCTGGCGGTGGTGCGGCTGGCGCCGCCGCACGACGACGTCGTCGACACCGAGCGCTACGTCACGCTCGGGGCCGCACTGATGAACCTGCTGCTCTCGGCGCACGCGATGGGCTTCGGCGCGATGCTCACCAGCGGCCGTGCGCTGCGCAGCCAGGCCTTCGCGCGGGACGCCGGCCTGTCGGCCGACGAGCGGCCGGTGTGCTTCGTCTCGATCGGCACGCCCACCTCGGCACGCCGGCGCGCCCGTGCGTCGGTGGACGACCTGCTCGCCGACTGGGCACCCGCGGGCAGCACGCCAGGGGCCGGGACGGCGGCCGGCACCGCGGGTTGCGGGATCGGCGACGGGCCGGCCGGCTGAGCGCCGCCCCGGCCGCGGCCGGTGCCGCCGGCGCTAGAACGTGCCCGGGTAGGCGCCGCCGTCGATCAGCAGGTTCTGCCCCGTCAGGTAGCCGGCGTGCGCGCTGCAGACGAAGGCGCACAGCGCGCCGAACTCGGGCGACTGCCCGAAGCGGCGCGCCGGCACCGTCTGCCGCCGTGCGTCGGCGATCGCCTCCACCGTCTTGCCGGTCTTCGCCGCCGCGCCCTGCAGCGTGGCGACGAGGCGGTCGGTCTCGAAGCCGCCCGGCAGCAGGTTGTTGATCGTCACGTTGCGCGACGCGATCTGCGGCTGGCGCGCCAGCCCGGCGACGAAGCCGGTCAGCCCGGTGCGCGCGCCGTTGCTCAGGCCGAGGATGTCGATCGGCGCCTTCACCGCGCCCGATGTGATGTTCACGATGCGCCCGAAGCCGCGCTCGGCCATGCCGTCGATCACCGCCTTGATCAGCTCGATCGGCGTCAGCATGTTGGCGTCCAGCGCCTTGATCCAGGCCTCGCGGTCCCAGTCGCGGAAGTCGCC
>CAZQPN010000536.1:0-2571 GCA_964595215.1 uncultured Rubrivivax sp.
GTGCGACAGCCCCGGGTACATGGTCCAGGCCTGGTTGGCCGAGTTCAGCATCTCGTACAGGCACTGGTTGACCACCAGCGGCAGGCCCTGGCCGCCGTAGGCCGGGTCGGCGCTCAGGCTGGGCCAGCCGCCCTCGACGTAGGCGGCGTAGGCGTCCTTGAAGCCCTTGGGCGCGGTCACCTCGTGGGTGGTCTTGTCCAGCGTGCAGCCCTCGGCGTCGCCGCTCTGGTTGAGCGGGAAGACGATCTCGGCGGCGAACTTGCCGGCCTGCTCGATGACCGCGTTGAGGGTGTCGGCGTCGACCTCGGCGTGCCGCGGCAGCGTCTTCAGCGTGGCGGCGGCGTCGAGCAGCTCGTGCAGCACGAACTGCATGTCGCGCAGGGGCGGGGTGTACTGGGGCATGCGGCTACTCCTGTGGGCGGACCGGGGCGGTCGCGGAATGGGGATCGGTCGGGGGGGTCTGGTCGGTCTGGTAGTGGGCGACGATGCGCGCGAACCCGGTGCGCGCGCGGTCGAGCACGCCGGGGTTGCGCAGGAAGCGCGCGTCGTGATGGAGGGCCAGGATCAGGCCATGCACCTCGAACAGCATCTGCAGCGGATCGGTGTCGGGTCTCAGTTGTCCGGCTTCGACCGCCTGGCGGATCGCGCGTTCCAGCGCCTGGTGCCAGGCGCGCACCATCGACGCCAGCGCATCACGCACCGGGCCGGGCCGGTCGTCGAACTCGACCGCGCCGCTGATGTAGATGCAGCCCGAGTCCAGCTCCACCGACACCCGGCGCACCCAGCGCTCGAACAGCGTGCGCAGGCGCGGCAGGCCGCGTGGCTCGCGGATCGCGGGGAAGAACACCTCCTCCTCGAAGCGGCGGTGGTATTCGCGGATGACGGAGATCTGCAACTCCTCGCGCGAGCCGAAGTGGGCGAACACGCCCGACTTGCTCATGCCGGTGACCTCGGCCAGGGCGCCGATGGACAGGCCCTCCAGGCCCATGTGGGACGCCATCGCGAGCGCCGCGTCCAGGATCGCCGCGCGCGTCTGCTGGCCCTTGGGCAGCGGGCGCGGGGCGGCGGATGGCGCGGATTCGGCGGTGTGGGACAAGGCGGATGGCAAAAATCGAACGGTCGTTCTATTCTGCCTGTGCCGGGGCGCCGCGGCATCACCCGGGGGTGCGATCTTTAGGGTCACCGCCCTAAACCGTGGCCCTCTGCGGCCCCATTGCCCACGGCGATTGAGAAGCGGCCGCGGATTGATTACGCTAGCGTCTCCATGGACGTGCTGCAACTCGACGTGTCCGGCCGGCCGCAGGCCTGGATCAGCGCCCGCGAGGCGGCGATCCTGTACGCCAGCGACGGCATCGCGTGGACGCTCGGCGACGCCTTCCGCGTGCTGCGTGGCGGCATCCAGCGCAGCACCGGGCTGCAGTCGCTGATCGCGCTGCACCCCATCGTGGCGGTGCGCGGCGCCGTGCCCAGCCGGGCCTGGCGCCAGACGCCGGCGCTGACCAACCCCAAGCTCTTCGTCCGCGACCGCCAGTTCTGCGCCTATTGCGGCGGCCGCTTCGGCTTCGAGGACCTGACGCGCGAGCACATCGTGCCCGTGTCGCGCGGCGGGCAGGACACCTGGATGAACTGCATCACCGCGTGCAAGGCCTGCAACGGCCGCAAGGGCAACCGCCTGCCCGAAGAGGCGCGCATGACGCTGCTGTACCTGCCCTACGTGCCCAGCCTGCACGAGGACATGATCCTGCGCGGCCGGCGCATCCTGGCCGACCAGATGGAGTTCCTGCTCGCCTCGGTGCCGCGCAGCAGCCGGCTGCACGGGTGAGCATGGCGCCACCGCGGCCCGGCCCCGCCGTCCCGTCAACACTTCTTTACCACCGCCGCGCCGCGCCCGCCTGGCGGGCTGGTGTCCAATAACGGCTGGAGGACATGCCATGAAATCCCTGTTGATCGCCCTGGCCAGCGCTGTCGCGCTGGCCGCCTGCACCACCACCAGCCCCGACGTCATCCAGCGCAGCGAGGCCCAGCGGCTGTCGACCGTGGTCGACGCCACCGTGCTGTCGGTGCGCCCGGTCACCGTCGACGGCACCCAGTCGGGCGTCGGCGCGGCAGCCGGCAGCGTGGTCGGCGGTGTCGCCGGATCGTCGGTCGGCAGCAGCCGCGAATCGATCGTCGTCGGCGTGCTCGGCGCCGTCGTCGGCGGCGTCATCGGCAACGCGGTCGAGCGCAGCAGCACGCGCGAGCAGGCCTACGAGATCCTCGTCCAGCTGAGGAACGGCGAGCGGCGCTCGGTCGTGCAGGCGCAGGGCGACGAGAAGCTCGCCCCGGGCGATGCGGTGATCCTGGTGACCACCGGCGGCAAGGTGCGCGTGACCCGGGCGCCGGCGGGGCAGCCGCGCAGCTGATCGGCACGCCTTGCTTCGATTGGTCAGCCGGTGCGCAATACCGGCTGATGCCGGTCGCGATAATCGGCGTGTCTGCCCGCAGGACGCCTCGTGATCCTCTGCCATCCGCACCGCTTCATCTTCCTGAAGTCGACCAAGACCGCGGGCACCAGCCTCGAGATCGCGCTGT
>CAZQPN010000537.1:0-2570 GCA_964595215.1 uncultured Rubrivivax sp.
GAGCTGATGTCTTGGTTGTTCTCGTCGCCCGGCTCGGTCTTGGCGATGCCGATCTGCTTGAGGATGCTCGGGTGCCGCTTGACGACCTTGAACTGGCGGATGTCGCCGCCGTACTCTTCCAGCCGCTTGACGGCCCACGGGCTGAGGATGCGGTTGAGGTAGCGGCGCGGGATGCCGTACTCCTGCTCGAGGATGGCGCCGTCCTCGTCGGGGTCGAACAGCCCGAGCGGCGTCTCGTTCACCGGACTGCCCTTCAGCGCGTAGAAGGGCACCTCCTGCATCAGCTGCTTGAGCCGCTCGGCGATCGAGCTCTTGCCGCCGCCCACCGGGCCGAGCAGGTAGAGGATCTGCTTCTTCTCCTCCAGCCCCTGGGCGGCGTGGCGGAAGTAGCTGACGACCTGCTCGATCGCGTCCTCCATGCCGTAGAACTCGGCGAAGGCCGGGTAGACCTTGATCACCTTGTTCGAGAACAGGCGCGACAGGCGCGGGTCGTCGCGGGTGTCGATCTGCCTGGGCTCGCCGATCGCCTGCAACATGCGCTCGGCGGCGGTGGCGTAAGCCAGGGGGTTGCTCTTGCACTCGGCGAGGTAGTCCTCGATCGAGAGCTCCTCCTCGCGCGTGCGCTCGTAGCGGGCGGCGAAGTTGCTGATCACGTCCATGCGGACCTCCTGGGCTGAAGGCGACCTGGGTGGCCCCGTCGGAGCCGTTCGGGTCTGGGAAGTTCTGATGGCGTCCCGGCTGAACAGGCCCGGGCGCCATCAGAGCTTTCCTGGTCACGTGCGCATGGTTCGAAGATGAGTCATTTCGGTGACGGCGAGGGTCCGAGTATGGCGGCGATCACGGCCCAGTTGTGACCACCGGCCCCGGGCTGTGGGGTGTGTGCATCGTGGCTAGCAAGCGGCAGACCAAGGCTTCAACGCGGAGCCTGCGCGTGCGGATGACAGCGGCGTGGCGAACTCACTGGACGACCTCCGCGCTGCGCGCCGCGGGATGAGCGCTTGGCATCGGCCCAGCGCGCTGCACCCAGTCAAGCATGCGCAGCGCGGCGCCTCCGCGCCGACGCCGATCAAAAACAGCTCGTACCCGAGTCGACCATGCGCGCATCGGCATCAGCGGCCGCTCGATCCAGGGTAAGGTCGGGGGGGGGGTCAGTCGGCTCCTTGGCCGCGAGTCGCCGCACGGGCGGAGCTGCACCAAGGCAGTGCATTGCTGGGTGCGTTCGCCGGGTGCGGTGCGGTCGCGGCCGCCGTCAGACGCCGCAGATGCTAGGCGGCGCGCCGCGGCGGCTGTGGGCGCCCGATGCCGGGGGCGCAGCGCTGCGGTCTGCCGGCAAGCCCGTCCGGCCCTCGGGCCGCCTGCGAGCCCGGATGGCCGGTGGCGATCCAACAACGACGAGGAGGAAGACGACATGGGACGACTGGTGGTTGTCTCCAACCGCGTCGCCGACCCGCGCAAGCCCGGCGCCGGTGGCTTGGCGGTGGCGCTGGGCGAGGCGCTCTCGGCCAGCGGCGGGCTGTGGTTCGGATGGAGCGGAAAGACCGTCGAGACGAGCTCGGGCAACCAGGTGCACACGCAGCGCGCCGGCGACGTCTCGCTGGCGACGATCGACCTGTCGGTGGCCGACCACCACGCCTACTACCTCGGCTACAGCAACAGCGTGCTGTGGCCGGTGTTCCACTACCGGCTCGACCTCGCCGACTTCGACGCCGGCGATATCGAAGGCTACCGCCGCGTCAACCGGCTGATGGCGCACAAGCTGATGCCGATGCTGCAGCCCGACGACATCGTCTGGGTGCACGACTACCACCTGATCCCGATGGCCGCCGAGCTGCGTGCGATGGGCTGCGGCAACCGCATCGGCTTCTTCCTGCACATTCCGATGCCGCCGCGCACCATCCTGGCGGCGATCCCGCAGCACGGCTGGCTGATGCGCTCGCTGCTCGCCTACGACCTGGTGGGGTTCCAGGGCCGGACCGATCGCGAGCACTTCATCGACTACGTCATGCACGAGGCCGGCGGCGAGCGCCAGGGCGAGGACCGGCTGAACGCCTTCGGCCGCACGGTGCGCGCGCGCGCCGTGCCGATCGGCATCGACGTCGACGACCTCCAGGCCATGGGAGACAGTGCCGAGGCGCAGGAGACGCTGACGACGATGCGCGAGCAGTACGCCAAGCGGCGGCTGCTGGTCGGCGTCGACCGGCTCGACTACAGCAAGGGCCTGCCGCAGCGCATCCGCGCCTTCCGGCGCCTGCTCGAGCAGTACCCCGAGAACCGCCAGAGCGCCACGCTGATCCAGGTCGCGGCGCCCTCGCGCGAGGACGTCGAGGCCTACGCCGACATCCGGCAGCAGCTCGAGGCGCTGTGCGGCGCGCTCAACGGCGACTTCGGCGACCTCGGCTGGATGCCGGTGCGTTACATCCGCCGCTCGGTGGCGCGGCGCCGCCTGCCGGGGCTGTACGCGGCGGCCGCCGTGGGCCTGGTCACGCCGCTGCGCGACGGCATGAACCTCGTGGCCAAGGAGTACGTCGCCGCGCAGGACCCGGCCGATCCCGGCGTGCTGGTGCTGTCGC
>CAZQPN010000538.1:0-2566 GCA_964595215.1 uncultured Rubrivivax sp.
CAGACCGTGCTGACGGAGTTCGAGAAGTTCCTCGAGCACTACTTCAAGAACGAGAACGAGGCGTCGAAGAAGGGCGTGTCGCTGGCCCAGCAGGTCGAGCAGCGCGAGACGCTGGCGATCCAGTACACGATCGAGCTGCGCAAGATGCTCAACGAGGTGCCGGTGCAGGAAGGCGTGCGCCAGTTCCTGTTCCAGGTCTGGGCCGACGTGCTGGCGACGACGGCACTGCGTCACGGCGCCGCCAGCGAGCCGACCAAGGTCATGAAGCGCGCCGCCGCCGACCTGATCTGGTCGGCCAGTGCCAAGGTCACGCGCGAGGAGCGGGCCGAGGTCATCCGCCGCCTGCCGACGCTGCTGAAGTCACTGCGCGAAGGCATGGCCACCGCCGGGCTCGGCACGGCGACGCAGGACGAGCACATCCGGCTGCTCAACGATTCGCTGGCGGCCGCGTTCACCGCCAAGGCCGCAGCCATCCCGCCGGACCGGCTGCACGAGCTGATGGAGCGCCTGGAGACGCTCGAGGAGCTGCTGCCCAACGCCAGCGACGCCGTGATCGACGAGGCCATGGTGCTCGACCTGTCGGGGCACGAGACGCAGGACCTCGCGGTGGTGACCGAAGGTGGGTCGATGCCGTCGCAGGCGATGGTGGCCTGGGCGCGCGAGCTGCAGGTCGGCAGCTGGTACATGCTCGAGTTCCGCGGCCGCACCGAGCCGGTGCAGCTCGCCTGGCAGGGCCTGCGGCGCCAGCTCAGCCTGTTCGTCGCCGCATCCGGCCGTTGCGTGCTGTTCCAGCAGCAGCGGCTGGCAGCCTTCCTGCAGGCCGGCCTGCTGCTGCCTGCGCAGGACGAGGCCCTGACGGTGCGCGCCACGCGCAGCGCGCTGGCCAAGCTCGACGTCGACGCGTCCGCGCTCGACGCCTGAACGCGCGCCGGCGCCTCGGCCCCGGGACGGCGGCAGGCTCTCGGCCTCGCGCGTCGCGCGGCCCGCCGGCCGCGCAAGTCCTGCCGCGAAGATCCGCCAAGCGCAGTCGCGCCGACGCGATGGCGGGTGCCGTGCTGCAATCGGTGGCGATGCTGTTCGAGGCCGACCCTTTCCCGCCCACCGCGGCTGCGGCCCGCGCCCGCCTGGACGGCGTGCGACCGGCCGCCTACGCACGCACCCGCAACGCGCTCGACGGGGCCGTCACGCGGCTTTCGCCCTACATCACGCACGGCCTGCTGACGCTGCCCGAGGTGCTGCGGGCCGTGGCGGCGCGGCATCGGCTGGAGGTCGGGGACAAGTTCGTCTTCGAGCTCGGCTGGCGCGAGTTCTTCCGCCATGTCTGGGCGATGCGCGGCGATGCCGTCGGGCGCTCGATCCACGCCGGGCCGCTGCCCGACGAGGCCTATGCCGGCACGGTGCCCGACGACGTGCGGCGCGCCCGCACCAACGTGCCGGTCGTCGACCAGGCCGTGCGCGAGCTCTACGCCACCGGCTGGCTGCACAACCACGCCCGCATGTGGCTGGCGAGCTACGTCGTGCACCTGCGCAAGGTGCACTGGCGCGCCGGCGCCGACTGGATGCTCGCCCACCTGCTGGACGGCGACCTGGCGAGCAACCACCTGAGCTGGCAGTGGGTGGCGGGCACCGCCAGCCACAAGCCCTACCTGTTCAACGCCGACAACGTGGCCCGTCACGCACCGGCGGCGTGGCACAGCCCGGGCAGCGTGGTCGATCGTTCGTACGAGTCGCTCGACGCGCTGGCGCGCGACCCGCTGTGGCGGGCGGACGTGGCCGTGCCGGGGTCGTCTCCGGTCGATGAGCCCGGGGTCTTCGCCCGCCCGCCGGCGGCCGCCGGTGCCGGGGCGCCCGGCGCGGCGGCCGTCGCCGGGCGCAGGGTCTGGCTGCTGCACCCATGGGCCTTGCGTGCGCCGCCGCCGGGCATGGACGCCGTCGGCGTGCTACTGGCCGAGGCGCACGAGCGCCACCCGTGGAGCGCGCGTCGCTGGGCCTTCGTCGCCGCCGCGATGCGCGAGCAGCTGCCCGACGGGGCGCCGGTGTGGCACGGCACGCGCGCGCAGCTGGCGCAGGCGTTGGCCGGCGCCGCCGCCGTCCACAGCGTCGCGGAGCCGCACCTGCCGGAGCTCGAGGGTCTGGCGACGCTGGCGCCGGCGCCGCGGCTGTTTGCGCCGATAACCCGGCCCTGCGGCTCGTTCTCGCAGTGGTGGCGGCGCGCGACGGCGGACGTGTCCGACGTGCAGGCACTGATCGACGGAACCGGGTGAGGCCGGGGGCCTGCCGCGTCCCGCACGGGCGCCGCCGCCGTCGTACCGCGCCGGCCCGCCGTGCGGGCCCCTCGGGTGGCGCGGAGCGGACGAGAGCCCCGCGTCCCGTGTACGGTTTAGTCGTCAAGTGAACTCATCGGTCTCGGTCGTGAGATGATCCGCTGATGAATCGCATCGCACTCGTCACCGGCGCGCGTGGCGGCATCGGCCGGGCGCTGACCGCGGCGCTGCGCGCCGACGGCTGGCGCGTCGCCGCCGTCGGCCGCGACGCGGCGTCGCTGGCCGACGTCGCCGCCGCCGCC
>CAZQPN010000539.1:0-2565 GCA_964595215.1 uncultured Rubrivivax sp.
TGGCCTACGAGTCGCTGGCCGACGCCAGCGTGCTGGTGCTGCTGATCGTCTCGGTGGGCGTGCACTTCGCGCTGGTCGGCCTGGGGCTGTATTTCTTCGGCGCCGAAGGTTTCCGCAACCCCAGCTTCTGGGACGCGCGCATGAGCTTCGCCGGGCTCACCGTGTCGGGGCAGGCGGTGATCATCTTCGTGGCCTCGCTGGCGCTGATCGTGTGCCTGTGGCTGTTCTTCGAGAAGTCGCTCGCCGGCAAGGCGCTGCGCGCCACCGCGGTGAACCGCCTGGGCGCGCGGTTGATGGGCATTTCCAGCAACAGTGCGGGCCGGCTGTCGTTCACCATGGCGGCTTTCATCGGCGCGTTGTCGGGCCTGTTGATCGGGCCGACGACGACGGTGTTCTACGACAGCGGCTTCCTGATCGGCCTGAAGGGCTTCGTCGCCGCCGTCTTCGCCGGGCTGGCGAGCTACCCGCTGGCGCTGGTCGGCGCGCTCGGTGTCGGGCTGCTCGAGGCCTACGGCAGCTTCTGGTCCAGCCCGTACAAAGAGGTGATCGTCTTCTCGGCCATTCTGCCGGTGCTGCTGTGGCGCTCGCTGCGCGACCCGCACCACGAGGACCACTGATGGCCTCGAGGTGGTTCTTTCCCGCCTTCGCCATCGTGATGATGGCGCTGCCGTTGGCGCCGGTGCCGGACTTCTGGATCACGCAGAGCATCATGATCGGCCTGTATGCGCTGGTGGCGCTGGGCCTGGTGCTGCTGACCGGCGTCGCGGGCCTGACCTCGTTCGGCCAGGCCGCCTTCGTCGGCGTCGGCGCCTACGCGGCAGCCTACCTGGCCACGCAGACCACGCTGCCGCCGCTGGTCACTCTCGTGGTGGGCGTCGCGCTGGCGGTCGGCGCGGCGCTGATGCTGGGCGCGCTGACGCTGCGCATGTCGGGCCACTACCTGCCGCTGGCGACGATCTGCTGGGGCCTGGCGCTGAACTACGCGATGGCCAACATGGAGTGGCTGGGCAAGTACGACGGCATCCTCGGCATCCCGTCGATGACGCTGTTCGGCGTCGACCTGGGCACCGGGCGCGCGCTGCATCCGCTGGTGTGGACGATCGCGCTGCTGGCCGCACTCGCGGTGCTGCGGCTGCTGGACTCGCGCCCCGGCCGCGCGATCCGCGCGCTCAAGAGCGGCTCGACGATGGCCGAGGCGATGGGCATCTCGACCTTCCGCTACAAGCTCACCGTGTTCGTGCTCGCCGCCGTGCTGGCGGCCGTGTCGGGCTGGCTGTTCGCGCACTTCCAGCGCAGCGTCAGCCCGTCGCCGTTCGGCATCAACAAGGGCATCGAGTACCTCTTCATGGCGGTGCTCGGCGGTGTCGGCCATGTCTGGGGTGCCTTTCTCGGCTCGGCCGTCGTGCGCCTGGTCGAGGACCAGCTGCAGGTGCTGCTGCCGCAACTGCTGGGCACCAGCGGCAGCTTCGAGACCATCGTCTTCGGCGTCGTGCTCGTCGTCGTGCTCAAGTTCGCGCCCGAAGGCCTGTGGAGCTTCGTCGGGCGCTGGCGGCCGGCGCCGCCCCGGCGCCACGACTGGGCCGGTGCCGAGGCGCTGCCGCGGCGAGTCAAGCCGGCGGCCGGCGAGCGCCTGCTCGAGGTCGATGCGGTGCGCAAGCAGTTCGGCGGCCTGGTCGCCGTCAACGACGTCAGCTTCGCCGTCGACGCCGGCGACATCGTGGCGCTGATCGGCCCCAACGGCGCCGGCAAGTCGACCACCTTCAACCTCGTCACCGGCGTGCTGGCGCTGTCCGCCGGCGCGGTGCGCTGGCGCGGCCAGCCGATCGACGGCCGGCCGTCGCGTGCGATCGCACGGCTGGGCATCTCACGCACCTTCCAGCATGTCAAGATGATCCCGGAGATGACGGTGCTCGAGAACGTGGCCCTGGGCGGCTACGGCCGCACGCGCAGCGGCGTGCTGCAGGCCGTGCTGCGGTTGGATCGCGCCGAGGAGCGGCGCCTGTTGGCCGAGGCCGAGGCGCAACTGGCGCGCATCGGCATGGCCGGCCAGGGCCACGAGCTGGCGGGCAACCTGCCACTCGGCTCGCAGCGGCTGATGGAGATCGCGCGCGCGCTGGCGACCGACCCGGCGCTGTTGCTGCTCGACGAGCCCGCCGCCGGCCTGCGCCACCACGAGAAGCAGGCGCTGGCCACGGTGCTGCGCCAGCTCAAGGCCGAGGGCATGAGCCTGCTGCTGGTCGAGCACGACATGGACTTCGTGATGGGCCTGGCCGACCGCGTGGTGGTGATGGAGTTCGGCACCAAGCTGACCGAGGGCACCCCGGCCGAGGTGCAGGCCGACCCGGCGGTGCGCGCGGCCTATCTCGGGACGGAGCATTGAGATGGGGCCGGGGATGGTCGTCTCTTCAGTCGGACCGTTGTTGACAGTCACCAAACTCCGCTGTCTGGTGTCCGTGGCTTTCGATGGTCCAACGCGCCAAGGTCCGCGGGCACCCTCCCACTCCATGCCCGGGGCTTGCGCCTCGGGCGCTCGCCAGGCACGAACAGTCCACTGGACTGTTCGTG
>CAZQPN010000540.1:0-2564 GCA_964595215.1 uncultured Rubrivivax sp.
CGCGACATCCTGCAGAAGGTCATCCGAGCCAACGCGCGCTTAAGTTCTAAACAGAACGAAACACTGCACTAGGTGCTGCGCGTGCGGTCCGGTGAACAGGTGGCGCAGGGCCCAGACGACCCACACGTCCTTCTCGAGCAAGTGCAGGGGACGGCCCGAACGCTCTGCCGCGACGAGCAGCGCCTCGCGCTGATCCTCGCGCGGCAGGGCGAAGTATTCAGGCACGGGTCACCAGGCTGCTGACTTGGCTTGCCAGCCAGGTGGGGAGGCGCGCGCGTGCGTTGGCGACAGCCAGCAGTTCCGACGCCGGCAGCCTTTGCCTGAGCTGACCGAGCGCCGCTTCGGAGCCCGATGGCCCTACCCAGGCCAGCGAGCGGATGACCTCGCCCGCGGCCTGCCCTGGGTAGAGCAGTTGCCACGGCGGGGCATGCTTCAACTCGACCGTCTGCGCGCCGAGCTTGAGCTTGCGGCTGCGGCCCGAGGTCAGGAAGACCTGGCGCACCGGCACCTGGGTCGTCAGACCCAGCGCATTCGCTGCAGCCGCGCCGTTGCCGACGACGGTTTCGCCGCGCTGGGTGGCCCACTCCTGGACCACCTTGGAGACTTCCGGTGCCCGTGCGCCGAACTTGCCCTTCACCGGCAGGACGTAGACGCCCCGCCCGGCGCGCAGCAGTTCGCCGCTGCGCGCCAGGCGCGACAGCGCCTGATCCACCGCAGCCCGGCTGCCCAGGTGCAGCAGGGCCTTGGCGGACAGGCTGGCGCCTTCCGGCATCGAGGCGGCGTGCGCGAGGACTTGCTGAGCGAGGTTGGACACGGTGATTCCTTGGCTGTCAGAAGTATGAATCTAATTCTGACAACTTTCAAGGGCTGGTGGCGCGGAGCGTGGAGTAGGGCGCTTGGATGGTCCGGGCCAGGATGCCTAGAATCCCCATCAAGGCGCCCGCCGTACTTGCACGCGAGTAGAAACAGGCACTCCCTTTCATCGTCATCGATCTCCCTTCAAGGCCTCGTCGTCGGGGACTTAAACGCGTGCGTCTGACCCGGTTCGGCGAGGTACACCGAAGGAAGACTCATGACCTTGAAAGAACTCGCGCACCTTGCGCAGCAGACCCTGCATACGCGTGCCGGCTGTCCCGTCAGGCGCAGCCACGTGCATGAACTCCTCGCCGCCGCGTTCGGGCATCGTTCCTGGGCTGCGTTCCTCAGCGACTCAGTGCTGGCCGATTCGAGCGTGGGGGCGGCGCCGACAGGCGGCTTGCCCGACCTGATCGGTCGCGCCGTCCAGCTTGGCTACGAACAGCAAGCAGCCGCGACGGTTGCGATCACCCTCCAGGCCTTCATCGCCGAACACCGGCTTTCGGCGGTCTCGTTGGCCGACCTGCGAGCCACACTGTTGCCGGCGGCGCAGGTCACCTACCGTGACGATCTCGACGACGACATCGACGGCATCGACGATGACGACGATGACGACGATGACGACGAGGGCTGGGACGACGAACCGCCCAGGGCTGCGTCGCCTGCCTCCGGTCCCGCTCGCGAGCAGCTCTTGGGCTCGCCGATGCTGCTGAGCAGTCTCGAGCAGGCGGCTGGTCCGGCGAATCCGCAGGGGCACTTCCTGCTGGCAGCTCTCTACCGCTGCGGCCGTCCGAATCCCTACCTCTACGAGGAGTCGCTGAAGGGGCGCGTGCTGACCGCCATCGAGCGCGGCTGGGTCGACGACTACCTGCGGCTCGAACCGCAGTACCGGAAGTACGAGGCCCACCTGAAGGCGGCGGCGCTCGGTGGCGTCCGGGCGGCGGCGCTGGAGTACGGCACGGCGTTCGAGAACCCGGAGTTCATTGCTTTGGCCGAACGGCTCACCGGAGAGGTCGATGCCCTGAAGATGGCCCGACATGCTTCCAGTGACGATGCGCGTGAGCGTTGGCTTCGCACGGCGGCGGAGCAGGGGTCGCGGACTGCCATGGAAGCACTCGCGTCCCGAGGCGACGCATGGGCCGAAGACCGGGTTGCGGAGTGGGCTGATGACCATTGGCTGCGATCTGCCGCGGAACGGGCACTCGACGCGGGCAATGTCGTCCGCGCTTGGACCTGGCAGTACCTGGCGATGGAGCAAGGGGTCGACCTCACCCGCTCGACGATGGCCGCGTACCACGACGGTGGTGAGCGCGACGGCCAGTTCTATGACAGTGACTTCGGCGGACCCCTGTATGCCGGTGGCGACGAGGGGCTGGTGCTTCCCGACCTGGACCCTTCCTCACACGAGGTGGCCAAGGCGAAAGCCGAAGCGATCTTCAGCCGGGCGCGGTAGGAGCGCTGTCGACTGTTTGGATTGTGCGCGCCGACCGAACTTTGACCACCCGTGCCGACCGAACATTGACCAGGGGTGGAAGCCCGTCTCGATCGAGGCGGGTTGTGGATAAGTCTACGGTGTTCGGTGTCGTTTGCTCTCCGGTTGTGGTTGTCGATGGTGCGCGGGGCAAGCCGCGCAGGGCGTAGCCCGTAGCGGCTTGCCCCGCGCGGCGGCCGATCAGAACGGATCGGCCTCCGGTTCGGCCAGCGCATGC
>CAZQPN010000541.1:0-2562 GCA_964595215.1 uncultured Rubrivivax sp.
AGTTCGCGCAGCGCCTGACCGGCTCCAGCGACCTCTACAACCGCAGCAGCCGCCGCCCCTACGCCAGCATCAATTTCGTCGCCGCCCACGACGGTTTCACGCTCGCCGACGTGGTGAGCTACGACGACAAGCACAACGAAGCCAACGGTGAAGGCAACCGCGACGGCCACGGCCACAACCTGTCGTGGAACTGCGGCGTCGAAGGACCCAGCGACGATCCCGCGGTGCTGGCGCTGCGCGCGCGCCAGCAGCGCAACTTCATCGCCACGCTGCTGCTGTCGCAGGGCGTGCCGATGCTGCTGGCCGGCGACGAGTTCGGCCGCAGCCAGCAGGGCAACAACAACGCCTACTGCCAGGACAACGAGATCAGCTGGCTGGATTGGTCGCTCGACGCCGGCGGACGTGCGCTGCAGGGCTTCACCCGGCGCCTGATCGCGCTGCGGCGCGCGCACCCGGCGCTGCGCCGGCGCGACTTCTTCCAGGGTCGGCCGCTGATCGGCAGCGGCGTGCGCGACATCCTGTGGCTCAAGCCCGACGGCCAGGAGATGAGCGAGCACGAGTGGCAGGCCGACCACGCGCGCGCACTCGGCGTGTTCCTCGCCGGCGACGGCCTGACCGAGACCGATGCGCGCGGCCGCACGCTGCGCGACGACCACTTCCTGCTGCTGTTCAACGCCGGTGCCGAGCCGCTCGACTTCCACGCGCCGGCGCTGCCGGGGCTGAGCGAAGGCCGGCTGCTGGTCGACACCGCGCGCGATGCCGACCCGCTGCCGGACACCGCGTTCGACGCCGGCACGCCGTTCGCGCTCGGCGCGCGCGCGCTGGCGCTGGTGCGCTTCCCGCTGGCGCCGGAGGGCGCGTGAAACGGCGGCACGAGATGCCTTTCGGCGCTCGGCTCGACGGCGCCGGCGCGCGCTTCTCGCTCTGGGCGCCGGGCGCCTCGCGGGTCGACCTGGTGCTCTCGGCGGGCCCGCAGACCGGCGAACTGGCGATGGTCGGCACAAGCGACGGCTGGTTCGAGGCCGTGTCGGCGCGCGCCGACGACACCACGCGCTACGCCTTCCGCATCGACGGCGGCCTCGTCGTGCCCGATCCGGCCTCGCGCTGGAACCCGGACGACGTGCACGCCGCCAGCGCGCTCGTCGACCCGCTGGCCTTCGACTGGCCGGACGACGGCTGGCACGGCCGCCCCTGGCACGAGGCGGTGGTCTACGAGCTGCACGTCGGGACCTTCACGCCCGAGGGCAGCTTCGCCGCCGCCATCGGGCGGCTGAACGACCTGGTGGCGCTCGGCGTCACCGCGATCGAGCTGATGCCCGTGGCCGACTTCCCCGGCCACCGCGGCTGGGGCTACGACGGCGTGCTGCTGTACGCGCCCGAGGCCGCCTACGGGCCGCCGGACGACCTCAAGCGGCTGGTGGCCGCCGCCCACGCGCGCGGGCTGATGGTGCTGCTCGACGTCGTCTACAACCATTTCGGGCCGGACGGCAACTACCTCTACGCCTATGCACGGGCGTTCTTCGACGAACGCGTGCACACGCCCTGGGGCGCGGCGATCGCCTTCGACGGCGCGCACGCGCGCACGGTGCGCGACTTCTTCATCCACAACGCGCTGTACTGGCTGGAGGAGTTCCACCTCGACGGCCTGCGCATCGACGCCGTGCACGCGATGCACGACCGCTCGCCGCAGCACGTCGTCGACGAGCTGGCGCAGGCCGTGCACAGGGGGCCGGGGCGCCACCGCCACGTGCACCTGGTGCTCGAGAACGACCACAACGACGCCGCCCACCTCGCGCGTGCGGCCGACGGCCGGCCGCTCCTCGCCACCGCGCAGTGGAACGACGACGTGCACCATTCGCTGCACGTGATCGCCACCGGCGAGACCGACGGCTATTACGCCGACTATGCCGACGACCCGCTGGCGCGCCTCGGCCGCGCGCTGGCCGAGGGCTTCGCCTACCAGGGCGAACCGTCGCGCTACCGCGACGATGCACCGCGCGGCACGCCGTCGGCGCACCTGCCGCCGCTGGCCTTCGTGAACTCGCTGCAGACGCACGACCAGGTCGGCAACCGCGCCTTCGGCGAGCGCATCGCGGCGCTCGCCGACGCCGCGGGGCACAGCGACGCCCTGCGCGCGCTCACCACCTGCTGGCTGCTGTCGCCCCCGGTGCCGATGCTGTTCATGGGCGAGGAGTTCGCGGCCTCAAGCCCTTTCCTCTACTTCTGCGACTTCGACGGCGAGCTGGCGCGGTCCGTGACCGCCGGCCGTCGCGCCGAGTTCGGCCGCTTCGCCCGCTTCGCCCAGCCGGCGCTGCGCGAGCGCATCCCCGATCCGAACGCCGAGACGACGTTCACGGCCTCGCGCCTGGACTGGTCCGAGCGCCGCCGCGCCCCGCACGACGCCTGGTTGGCGCTCTACACCACGCTGCTGCGCTGCCGCCAGCGCCACCTGACCCCATGGCTGGACGGCGCGTCCAGCGGCCGCTGGGACTGCCCGGCGCCGGGCACGCTGCGCCTGAGCGGGCCGCTGGGCGAAGGCCGGCGCTGGCACCTGCTGGCGCA